>CAIXAA010000660.1 GCA_903917305.1 uncultured Myxococcales bacterium
CACTCGGCCGGGTGGATGAACAGCATGTTCGGCAGCGCGTCGGCGTCGGCGTTCTTGGGCTGGTAGATGCATTCGACGGGGCAGACTTCGACGCAGCCCATGTCCAGGCAGTCGATGCAAAGGCGGGTGATGACGTAGGCCATGGTTCCTTCCTGGTAGCGGCGCAGCGTATGTTGACCGAGGCGGCGTCAAACGCAATGGCGAACGCGGCTGCAACCGCGCGCGGTGCCAGCGCAGGCCGCGGGAGCTGCAAGGGGGAACAGCGCAACTGCGCACCGGGTTTGGACATTGGTCGACTGCTTCGCGAGTGGACCGAATCGGCAATGCGTGGTTGAATCGGCAGGTGCCTTGCGCGTTGAAGCTAGCGAGCACGGCGCGGCAGAGCGGCCAGCGCGTCCAAGGGAGAGGGAACCATGAGCAAGATCATCCACTCTGAAAACAGCGGCTTGCGCTGGCAGTGGGGCCTGTGCGCCATCGTCGCGCTGGGCGCCGTTGGTTGCGGCCCGATGTACTACCAGGACCGCGACGACGGCTACTACCAGCAGAACGCGCCCTACGAAGGGCAGGTGCCGCCGGCGCAGCCGACGCAGCCGCAGCAGCCGTACGCGCCGCAGCCGCAGCAGCCCTACGGCCAGCAGCCTGCGCCGCAAAGCTATGGCTACAATCAGCAAGTGGATGCGGGCGCGCCCGACCAGTACTTCTCGGACCTGGGCAGCTACGGCGCCTGGAGCTACACGCCAGAATACGGCCGCGTCTGGATTCCCTATGCGAATCGCACGCCTGGCTGGCGTCCCTACTTCTACGGCAGCTGGGAGTACACCGACTACGGCTGGACGTGGGTCAGCAGCGAGCCGTGGGGCGCCGGCCCGTACCACTACGGCCGCTGGTCGTGGTTGCCCGGCTACCAGTGGGTGTGGGTCCCCGGCTACACCTGGGCGCCCGCGTGGGTCGTTTGGGGCCACGGCGGCGGCTGCGTCGGCTGGGCGCCGATGGGTCCCGGCTACAACTCCGGCGTGACGATCCACCATTCGTACTGGGTCTACGTGCCGCAGAACCAGATGCAGGGCACGCAGGTGCAGCATGTCGTGATTCCAGCTTCGGAAGTGCCGCGGGTCTACAACCAGACGGTCATCATCGACAACGGCGCGCAGATCCGTGCGCACGACGGCAGCGTGGCCGTGTACTCGCGCGGTCCGGCGCCGGATCAGGCTTCGCAGTGGACGGGGCGGCCGGTCCAGGCGCGTCCGGTGGACCAGCTGCCGCACGCCCAGCCACGCCAGATTCCGCCGAGCGCCGTCGAGCCGCCCGCAGGCCGCGCGCCGCGTGCGCAGACGGATGTTCCGCAGTCGCGTCAGCCGCTTCCGGGGCAGACGACGCCGGGTCAGGCCGAGGTGCCGGGCCGTCAGGGCTACCAGACGCCGACCACGCCGCCGGCGGGCCGCCAGCCACTGCCGGGGACGGAGCAGCCGGGCCGCCAAAGCTATCCGCAGCCGGGCACCACGCCGCCGACGCGCCCTGGCTATGAGCAGCCGCAACCCGGCCGTCCGGGCACGACGCCGGAGCCGCAGCGTCCGGGCTACACGCCGGAGCCGCAGCGCCAGGTCCCGGGGACCCAGCCGTCGACGCAGCGCCAGCCGACGTACGAGCCGCCGAGCCGCCCGGGTTCCAGCTACCAGGCGCCGCCGGCCTACGAGCCGCCGAGCCGTCCGGGTTCCAGCTACCAGCCGCCCGCGACCGAGCCGCCGGCGCGCGAGACGCCGCAGCGCCCGACCTACGAGCAGCCGCAGCGCCCGACGTATGAGCAGCCGTCGCGCCCGACGCCGCCGCCGACGACGCGGGAGAGCCCGACCGCGCCGCCGAGCGCGCAGCAGCGGCCGAACCCGACGCCGATCAATCCCGGGCCGGGACCGGTCTCGAACCGCCGGCCGAGCAACACGCTGCCGAGCCCGGCGCCCATGCCGCAGCAGCGCAAGGCCCAGACGCCGCGCTCGCAGCACTGATGTCGCGCCGCAGCTTCGCTGGCCCGCTGAACGTTGGACCCTGAACCTGCGGTCCGCCATGAGGACGCTCCATGTCAGACATCATGACGCTGTCGCGCTACATCCTGCAGCGCAAGCGGAACTACGACGGCGCCACGGGCGATTTCACCATCCTCCTGACCCACCTGGCGCTGGCCATGAAGGTCGTCGCGCGCCAGGTGGCCAAAGCCGGCCTGCTGGATGTGCTGGGAAAGACGGGTGATCACAACGTCCAGGGCGAGCAGGTCACCAAGCTCGATGTCATCGCCAACGAGCTGCTGATCTCGCTTCTCAATGATCTTCCCATGGTCTGCGCCATCGCGTCGGAAGAGACCGACGAGATGTGCCTGACCCACGCCGGTCGCCTCAGCGGTCGCTACCTGGTGTGCTTCGATCCGCTCGACGGCTCCTCCAACATCGACGTCAACGTCACGATCGGCACCATCTTCTCCATCCGCAAGCGCGCTGAGGTCGGCTGTGAGGCCACGCCGGAGGACTTCCTGAAGCCCGGCAGCGAGCAGGTCTGCGCCGGCTATGCGGTCTACGGCTCCTCGACCATGTTCGTGTACACCACGGGCGATGGCGTCGACGGCTTCACGCTCGATCCCGGCGTCGGCGAATTCGTGTTGTCACACCCGGACATGCGCATCCCGGACAAGGTCACGTGCCTGTCCGTCAACTCGACCAACCGCAAGAACTGGTACCCGGAGACGTGCGCGTTCGTCGACCACATCAGCTCCGGCAGCGATCCGCGTTACAAGTCGACGAGTTCGCGCTATGTCGGCACGCTGGTGGCGGACGTGCACCGCAACCTGCTGGTCGGCGGCGTGTTCTGCTACCCGGATGACCGCAAGTCGCGGCGCGGCAAGCTGCGCATCCTCTACGAAGCCCATCCGCTCGCCTTCGTGGTCGAACAGGCCGGCGGCAGTGCGACCGATGGCAACCGGCGCATCCTCGACATCGTGCCGGACGACCTGCACGCCCGCGTGCCCTTGATTCTTGGCAACACACGCGAAGTCGAGCTGTACGGCGAGATGTGGCAACGCGCGCACGTCGCTGAGGCGGAGAATGCCGACGCGCGCGCCTAGCCTGACGCACCTCGACGACGCCGGCCGCGCGCGCATGGTCGCTGTCGCCGAGAAGCCGGAGACGCATCGCATCGCCGTGGCGCAGGCGCGCGTGCGCATGACGCGCGAGGCGTTCGAGCTCGTGCGGACCGCCAGCGGTGCCAAGGGCGATGCCATCCAGGTCGCTCGAATTGCCGGAATTCAAGGGGCAAAGCGCTGTTCGGAGCTGATTCCGCTGTGCCACCCCGTGCGCCTCGTGGCCGTCGAAGTGCTCGCTCACCTCGACGACGACGCCGCCACCGTGGCTTTCGAAGTGCGCGCCGAAGCCGTCGATCGCACCGGTGTTGAAATGGAAGCCATGACAGGGGCTTGCGTTGCGGCCCTGGCGCTCTACGACATGATCAAGGCCGTCGATCGCGCCGCCGTGGTCGAGGACGTCAAGCTGCTGCGCAAATCCGGCGGCAAATCCGGCGACGTCCGGCTGCACGGCGCGCCGTGACGGACGTGGACCAGACGCTGCTGGTGCGCCTGCGCGAGCGGCTGGGCATCGCACGCGCGTCACTGCGCACCGAACGCAAGCATTTGGAACGACTGCTCAAGCGGCTCGACGGCGATGCGGCGCAGGCCCAAGGCGCCGGAGTGCTGCGCGAGATGGGCGAAGTGCTCAAGGTGCAGCAGCGCAACCTGCCGCGCGGGGCGGAGCGCGTCGTGCTGCCGGTGCCGTGGGATCCGCCGCGCACGGTGGAGGTCGAGCTGCGGCGCGACCTCTCGCCGGCGGCCAACGTCGAGCGGATGTTCCGGCGGGCGCGCGGCTTTGAGCTGGGGTTGCGCGGCATTGCCCAGCGCCAGGAGGCGGCGGCGGCGCGGCTGGTGCAGGTGACGGCGCTGGCCGAGGCGCTGGCGGCGCTGATGGCGGAGGCGGAGGCGCTGCCGGCGCCGGATCCGCTGGCGCAGCGCCTGCTGGAAAAGCGCGCAGAAGTGCTGCGTTCTGGTGTGCTGGCGCTGCGCCTCAAGGTCGATGCGGCGCCGGAGATCGCGCCGGAGGCGCAGAAGGTCGTGCGCAAGGCGGGCGGTGCGCTGCCGGCAGGCGTCGAGCTGTTCTCGGCGCCTTCAGGACGCCCCGTGCTCGCCGGGCGCAACGCGACAGCCAATGACGCGCTGGTGACGCGCCTGATGCGCGGCCGCGACCTGTGGTTCCACGTGCGCGACCAGACCGGCGCCCATGTGGTGCTGCGTGCCGATGCCAAGAAGCCTTCGGAAGAAGCGGACATCCAGGCGTGCGCCATGCTCGCCGCGCACCTCTCCGGCGTCGCCAAGGGCGATCGCGTCGAAGTTCAGTGCGTCGTCGGCAAGCACGTCCGCAAGGTCAAAGGCGCGCCCGCCGGCAGCGTCTACGTCAGCGAGGGCCGCACGTTGCGCGTCGAAGTGCAGGCCGCCGTGGTCGATGCGTTCTATTTGCGCAGGGCGCCGGGCTACATGCAGTCCAAGTTGCGCAAGACCGTCGCGCCGAACTGAGACTGGACCGCCAGGTCGTAGCACTTCGTCGCGCTGGCCGGATCCTGGGGCGTCAGGTTGTTGCGCACGATGCGGGTCGCCTTGTCCAGCACCCGCAACTGGCTGTCGTAGCGAACGAAACTGCCACTGCCGGCGCCGAGGTAGAAGATGACGCTCCAGGTGCTGGTGTCGATCATCATCAGGTCCAACATGCCGTCCTGATTGGCATCCACGGTGTCGACGAAGTTGACGTTCGTGATGCCGTCGACCAGGTGCTGGCCAGGCGTAAACGTCGGCACGCCGGCGTCCTGGTTGCCCAAAAGCACGCCGATCGCGTTCTGCAGCACGAAGATGACGTC
>CAIXAA010000661.1 GCA_903917305.1 uncultured Myxococcales bacterium
CGGCAACGTCGTGGATCCATTGAATGCGCTGGTCGATGTCCTGCGCGACCACCTTGGCCGGGCGCGGCGCCTGGGCTTGGGCGTTCAGGGCGAGCAGCGACAACGAGCAGAGCAGGGCGAGCGAAAGAAAGCGTGGCATGGGGAAACCTCCGAAGCTGCAGTGTGCCGGCAGAACGCCGCGGAGGCCAGCGCGATTCGGAGGGATTCGTCAAGCTTGCGGGCGGCCCTTGAACACCCGGAACAGCCAGAGCAGGGACGGCAGCAGCACCACCGCACCGCCGGCCAGCGCGGCGAGCAGCGGCGCAAACAGCACGCGCGGCGCAGCGGCCTGGGCAATCGTGAGGTCGGGCGGCAGGAGGTACGGGAACTCCGCGAGGCCAAAGCCGGCGACCACGAGGCTGACTTGCAGCATGGCCAGCACGCGGGCGGCAGCGAAGCGGCGCAACCAGAGCGCGGCGAACGTGCCGAGCGCGACCAGCGCCACGCCGAGCTGGAACGGCAGCATCCACGGGGAGCGCGCCAGGCCGGCATAGAGGCGCGGCGCCCCGTCGTGCGCCAGCCCGAGCGCGATCCAGGCGGTGACGCAGACGGCGATGCCGGAGGCGAGGGCGCGGCGGCGGAAGTCCTCCCGCAGCTCCGCCGTGGTGGCTTCGAGGGTGAGGTAGACGGCGGCGAGGAAGGCGAACAGGGCGAGGACCAGCGCGCCCACCGCGAAGGGCAAGGGCGCAAGCCAGGGATCGACAAAGGACGGTGCGACGCTGCCGGTGGCCGGATCGATGCGGATGCGGCCGGAGATGGCGGCGCCGAGCACCACACCGAGCATCACGGGCGCGACGACGCTGGCGGTGGCGAAGATGCGCGACCAGCGGCGCTGCTCCGCGTCGCTCGCCATGCCGTACGCGCGAAACACGAAGGCCGAGCCGCGCAGCACGATGCCCAGCAGCAGCAGCACCAGCGGAACGTGCAGGTCGATGGCGATCGCGGCGAAGGCGACCGGGAAGGCGACGAACAGCACGACGACGGCGAGGATGAGCCAGACGTGGTTGGCCTCCCAGATGGGGCCGATGGCATGGGCGATGAGGGCGCGCTGATCCTTGGCTCTTGGGCCGCGGGCCAGGAGGTCCCAGACGCCGCCGCCAAAGTCGGCGCCGCCGGTCAGGGCGTACAACAGGAGCGCGCACAGGAGGATGCCGGCGACGACGACCTCAGGCATGGTCCACCTCGTGCGGGCTGGCGAAGACGTGGCGCAGCAGCAGGCGCGCGACGATGGCGGACAGCGCGAGGTAGAGCAGCGAGAACAGCAGCAGCGGCAACGCCAGGTGCGGCATCGGCGTGACGGCATCGGCGGTGCGCAAAAGGCCCACGACGGTCCATGGTTGGCGCCCGACTTCGGTCACGGTCCAGCCGGCTTCCACGGCGAGCAGGCCCAAGGGACCGCTGAGCAGCACGAGCCACAGGTACCAGCGCACCTGCGCCGGATCGCGGCGCCGCAGCCGCAGCCAGAGGCCCAGCAGCGCCACGCCGGCCAGCGCGCTGCCGGCTGCCACCATGATCTGAAAGGCGATGTGCACCGGCCACGCGGGTGGGCGATCCGCGGGAGGCACGCTGCGCAGGCCCACGACCTTCGCGTCCAGATCGTGAAACGCCAGGAAGCTCAAGCCGTGCGGGATCTCGATGGCCCAGCGTGTCGTCTCGGTCGCCGCGTCCGGCCACCCGCCGATGCGCAGCGGCGCGCCAACCTCGGTCTCCCACTGGCCTTCCATCGCGGCGAGCTTGAGCGGCTGCTGCTGCGCCACCTGCGTGGCGCTGAAATCGCCGGAGATCGGCTGCAGCAGCGCAAAGAGCCCGCCCACGACCAGCGAAAGCCGCAAGGCCCGCATATGGAAGGTGTTTCCCGGATTGCGCAGCAGCATGAACGCGTGGATCGCGGCGACCGCGAAACCAATGGCTTCGAAGGCGGCCAGCGTCATGTGCAAGGCTTCCTGGCCGGCAGCCGGCGTCCACAGCGCGGCGATCGGGTCGGTCAGGACCGGCACGCCGTGGTTCAGCACGAAGCCGCGCGGCGTGTTCATCCAGGCGTTGGCGCAGATCACCAGCGCGCCGGAGGCGGTGCCGGACACGAGGACGACGGCGCCGGCAAGCAGGTGGGCACGCTCCGAGACGCGCTGCCAGCCGTAGAGGTAGATGCCGATGAAGATGCCTTCGAGGAAGAACGCGAAGCCTTCGAGGGCAAAGGGCAAACCGACCATCGGGCCGTTGCGCCCCATGAAGCCGGGCCACAAGAGGCCGAGCTCGAAGGAGAGGACGGTGCCGGACACGGCGCCGACGGCGAAGAGGATCGCGACGCCGTGCGACCAGCGCTTGGCGAGATCGAGCCAGCCGGCGTCGCGGGTGCGCTGCCAGCGCCACTCGGCCAGGACCATCAGCAGCGGCATCGCCATGCCGGCGCAGGCAAAGAGGATGTGAAAGGCCAGGGAGACGGCCATCTGGGAGCGGGCCGCGAGCAGGTCGGTCATGGGGCACCCCGTGGTGCGCAGGTCTGCCCGACTCGGCCACGGATGGCAAGGCCGCGCCGTGGCCAAAACGGCAGCGGTGAGCCAATGCGTAGCACAATGCCACACCCGCAGGCGGCGTGTGTGGCGTTTTGCCACGGATTTTGGCTTAAATTCTGCTTGCTTTGCCATATCGCGTTGTGCTTCCATCCGCGCCCCCGGAAGAAGCCCGGTCGGACGTACTGCACGTCACCGGCTTTCCCTCGCCCGCCCCGACACCGCCCTCGCGCCGCTTTCGCGGAACCTGAACGGAGAGCCCGATGCGTATCTGGATCGCCCTCTTGCTGACCTCCTCGGTCGCTCTCGCCGCCTGCGAAGACGGGCCCAAGCAGACCTTCACGACCGCGCCAAGCGGCGCCGCAAAGCTGTGGAACGACGGCCTGACGCCGGGTGTGACCGATCAGGGCGCCAAGCAAGGCTTCCAGGCGGACTTCGGCGGCGGCACGAACAAGCAGAACATCTGCACCGGCGAGCAGCGCGCGGCGAAGTGGGCTTGGATGGTCAAGCAGCCCATCATCCCGCCGACCATCGCCGCAGGCCTCAACGGCGTCGGCGGCGAGGAGTGGAAGGGGCTGACGATCGAGCAGGCCGAGGACGCCAAGACCGGCAACTGCCAGAGCGAATCGCTCGGCGACCAGTTCGGCGACGGCAGCCTCGTGAACCAGTGGGGCGACAACGGCGAGGTGTGGGCGAAGTACAACATCACGAACCACAAGATCGAATGGTTCACGCTGTCGATGGGCTACGAAGGCACGATGGACTTCAAGAGCCGCGACGGCAAGGACACGTTCCAGATCCACATGGGCACGGTGATCACCAAGAACCAGAAGCCCTTCAACCTGGACTGGAATGATGACAAGGCCTTCGGTCTCGCGGCGACGGAGCTGGCGGACGCGCTCTTCGCCACCTTCGCGCCGGAGCTGCCGGCCGAGAAGGTCGGCACGAACAGCTGCATCGAGTCCGGGCACTGCACGCAGACCGTCTTCCCGGACCAGGGCGCGCTGCGCATCCACCCGCTGGGTCTGCACCTGTGGGTGTCCAATCCGACCTCTGCCGCGCAGCCGATCCCGAGCACGTTCAACCGCATCGACCTGCGCATGCCGCGCGTGATGCCGTACACGCTGGGCGCGCCCATCATGAAGCTGGACGCGGTCGGCCCGACGGCGGACATCAAGGGGCTGCCGAGCGGCAAGGACTGCACGATTCAACTAGGCGTGACCTGGAAGGATTTTGTCGACCACTGCGTCAACGTCACCGGCGATGCCACCAAAGACAAGCTGCCGATGAACAAGCTGCTGGGCAGCATCACGCACGACGCCGAGGCGTATTTCTTTGATACCGCGGGCATCGACGTGGACTTCCAGGCGGTCGGTCTGGCGGACACGCAGGTCGTGCTCGACGCGGATCGCCCGGCGCAAGCGGACAAGGTGGTTCACCTGTTGATCGACGAGGGCACGCTGGGGCACTTCGCCAACGACTGGAGCGCGGACGGCACGGCGCAGGACCTGCACGGCTCCGGCGCCGTGTACTTCGAGTTCGCGCGGCTGGTGCAGAGCGAAATCAACAAGCAGTTGAAGGCCAAGAACCCGGCTGCGGTGACGCACGAGCTGGGCGATCCGAACTGCCTGTTCCCGAATCCGCTGCCGGACGGCTTCGACCCCAAGACGTTCCAGTACGCGGAAAACTGCACGGGTTTCGAAGGCTTCGTCAGCGCGGCCTCGCCGGTCTCGCCCACGGATGCGGACGTCAACAAGAACCGCCTCGGGCCGGACGCCAAGTACATCATCGGCAGCCTGGGCATGAAGCCGGGCAAGCCGATCGTCGCATTCTGCATGGACGCAACGGGCGACATCAACGCGGGTTACAACTACTGTGGCTCGGCCGATCCCTACGGCGCCCAGGGCGCGATGTGGGACACGGCCTTCCAGCGCGTGCGGATGGTGCTCGGTCAGGGCAACGTCGCGCTGCTGCCGCCGGAAGTGCGCGATCGGCGGTTCTTCTTCAAGCAGTACGTCCTGGCGCTGCTCAAGTACCTGACCGTGGCGGGGACGCCGGCGGAGGCGGACCTGACCAACGTGCAAGTCGACACGAACAACCTGTTCTTCGACTCGGAAGGCGCGGGCCAGTACGAATTCGCCGAGTACGTCGACCGCCGCTTCGTGACCGCGACGCAGGCGCCGATGGACGTGACGGTCAAGGCGGACATCCTGAACGGCACGCTGTTCGACTACGACTTCACGCGCGGCATGTACCGCGACGAGACCGCGATGTACCGCGTGATGCTCGAGAAGCTGACCGACGCGCCCGGCAAGGAGAACGACGTCACGCTGACCAACCTGTTCGGCAGCCCGGTGCTCGCGGCCGCGTACAGCAACCATCCGAACAAGACGGCGTACGAATGCGGCTCGGCGGATTGGCACAACTTGGCGGACTATCAGGCGGTTGCCGCGGATTGCGAAGGCCAGTTGCCGCCGCTCGACCCGACCTACGCGCCCGCCTACTTCGTGCCGGACGGCGCCAACAAGGAC
>CAIXAA010000662.1 GCA_903917305.1 uncultured Myxococcales bacterium
CGGCGTGCGCGATGTGCCACGGCGACGTGATCGCGGGCTTCGACGTCGTGACCCAGACGGCGACGTGGAAGGACCGCACGCGGCACGTCGACGGCAAGATGGACGTCGCGACGCTGACTTGCACGAGCTGCCACGGCGACACGCTGGCGAACAATCCGGCGCCGCCGCTGGGCACCAAGGGCGAGACGCTGACGACGCAAGCGGCGGTGGGCGCACACGCGCAGCACCTGGCGGCGAGCACGTGGCACCGCGATGGGCAGTGCGGCGATTGCCACGCGACGCCCGCTTCGCTGACGCACACCAACGGCGTGGTCGATTTCGCGTGGGGACCGGTCGCGGCGGCTTCGGGTGCGACGCCCTATTTCAGCCCCGACACGGTGACTTGCTCCGGTGCGTACTGCCACGGTTCGACCCTGGCGCCGGCCAAGACGGGCGGCACGGTGCTGCCGACGCCGATCTGGACCAAGGTCGATGGCACCTACGATTCGTGCGGAGCGAGCTGCCACACGAATCCGCCCGGCGGCACGCACCCGCAGAGCACGGCGTGCGCGATGTGCCACAGCGACGTGATCGCGGGCTACGACGCGGCGACGACGAAGGCGACGTGGAAGGACAAGTCGTTGCATGTGGATGGCAAGGTCGAGCTCACGACCCTGACCTGCACGAGCTGCCACGGCGATGCGGCGAGCAACAACCCCGCGCCGCCGCTCGGAACGCACGGCGAGACGCAGACGAGCCAGGCGGCGGTCGGCGCGCACGCGCAGCACCTGGGCACGAGCACGTGGCACCGCGACGGCCAATGCAGCGACTGCCACGCGACGCCGGGTTCGACGACGCACACGAATGGCGTGGTGGATTTCGCCTGGGGAGCGGTGGCGACGGCAGCAGGAGCGGCTCCAGCTTTCGACGCGGGGACGGTCACTTGCAACACGGTGTACTGCCACGGCACGACGCTGCAGCCAGCCAAGGCGGGCGGCACGACCCAGACCGCGCCGATCTGGACCAAGGTCGATGGCACGTATGCCTCGTGCGGCGCGAGCTGCCACACGAACCCGCCCGGCGGCTCGCACCCGCAGAGCACGGCGTGCCAGATGTGCCACGGCGACGTGATCGCCAGCTTCGATACCGTTGCGCAGACAGCGACTTGGAAGGATCGGACGCTGCATGTCGATGGCACGGTGGAGCTCAAGGCGCTGACGTGCACGAGCTGCCACGGCGATGCGGCGAGCAACAACCCTGCCCCGCCGCTGGGAACCCATGGGGAGACGCTGACGAGCCAGGCGGCCGTGGGCGCGCACGCGCAGCACCTGGCGACGGCGACGTGGCACCGCGACGTGCAGTGCGGCGACTGCCATGCGACGCCGTCGTCGATGATGCACACCAACAGCGTCGTGGACTTCGCCTGGGGCGTCGTGGCGACGGCATCGGGCGCCGCGCCGACCTTCGATGCCGCAACCGTGACTTGCAACACGGTGTACTGCCACGGCGCCACGCTGTTCCCCGCCAAGGTGGGCGGCACGACCAAGACGGCGCCGATCTGGACCCAGGTCGACGGCACCTTCAAGTCGTGCGGCGCGAGTTGCCACACGACGCCGCCGGGCGGCTCGCACCCGCAGAGCACGGCGTGCCAGCAGTGCCACACCGCGGTGATCGCGGGCTTCGATCCGGTCACGCAAACGGCGACTTGGACGGATCGGACGCTGCACGTGAATGGCAAGGTGGAGCTGTACGACCTGAACTGCACGAGCTGCCACGGCGACAAGGTCGCGGGCGATCCCGCGCCGCCGCTGGGCACCAAGGGCGAGACGTTGACGACGCAGGCGGCGGTGGGCGCGCACCAGAAGCACCTGACGGCGAGCGCGTGGCACCGGGCGGGGCAATGCGCGGACTGCCACAACGCGCCGTCCTCGATGCTGCACACCAATGGTATCGTGGACTTTGCGTGGGGCGTGCTGGCGACGACAGCGGGTGCGACGCCGAGTTTTGATGCGGCGACGGTGACTTGCAACACGGTCTACTGCCACGGTTCGACGCTGTTGCCGGCCAAGACGGGCGGCACGCTCAAGCAGCAGCCGGTGTGGAACCAGGTCGATGGGACGTTCGCGAGCTGCGGCGCAAGCTGCCACACGAATCCGCCCGGCGGCACGCACACGGCGAGCACGGCGTGCCAGATGTGCCACGGCGAGGTGATCGCCAGCTACGACGCCGCGGGCGCGAGCGCGACGTGGGTGGACGCGGCGCGGCACGTGGATGGCAAGGTCGATGTGACGTCGCTGACGTGCACGAGCTGCCACGGCGACAAGGCGACGAACGATCCGGCGCCGCCGCTGGGCACCAAGGGCGAGACGCTGACGTCGCAAGCGGCGGTGGGCGCGCACCAGAAGCACCTGGGCGCCAGCGCGTGGCACCGGGCGGGGCAGTGCGCGGACTGCCACGCGGCGCCCGCGGCGATCCTGCACACCAACGGCGTCGTGGACTTCGCGTGGGGCGCGGTCGCGACGACAGCGGGCGCGACGCCGACTTTTGATGCGGCGACGGTGACTTGCAACACGGTGTACTGCCACGGCACGACGCTCCCGCCGGCCAAGGCGGGCGGCACGGTCAAGCAGCAGCCGGTGTGGACGCAGGTCGATGGCACGTTCGAGAGCTGCGGCGCGAGCTGCCACACGAACCCGCCCGGCGGCGCGCACCCGCAGAGCACGGCTTGCCAGCTGTGCCACACCGATGTGATCGCGGGCTACGACGCGGCGACGCAGACCGCGACGTGGCAGGACGCGACGCGGCATGTGGACGGCAAGATCGACGTCGTGACGCTGACTTGCACGAGCTGCCACGGCAACACCGCGACGAACAGCCCGGCGCCGCCGCTCGGCACCCAGGGCGAGACGCAGTCGTCGCAGGCGGCGGTGGGCGCGCATGCGCAGCACCTCATCACGAACAGCTCCTGGCACCGCGATGGGCAGTGCGGCGACTGCCATGCGACGCCGGCTTCCACGACGCACACCAACGGCGTGGTCGACTTTGCGTGGGGCGTGGTGGCGACGGCATCCGGATCCGCGCCGTCTTTTGATGCCGGCACCGTGACTTGCAACAGCGTCTACTGCCACGGCGGCACGCTCGCGCCGGCCAAGGCGGGCGGCACGGTGCAGCACACGCCGATCTGGAACAAGGTCGACGGCAGCTTCGCGGCTTGCGGCACGACCTGCCACACCAATCCGCCGGGCGGCACGCACCCGCAGCGCACGGACTGCGCGAAGTGCCACGGAGCGGTCCTCAGCAGCTACGACCCGGCGACGCACGCGGCGACCTGGGTGGCGCCGTGGCTGCACGTCGACGGCAAGGTGGACGTGGCGACGCTGACGTGCACGACGTGCCACGGCGATGCGGCGACGAACAACCCCGCGCCGCCACTGGGGAACAACGGCGAGACGGAGACGACCGAGGCGGCGGTGGGCGCGCACGCCCAGCACCTGACCAAGACGAACTGGCACCGCGACGGGCAATGCTCGGACTGCCACACGGTGCCGGGTTCGGTGATGCACTGGAATGGCGTGGTCGACTTCACGTGGGGCGCGGTGGCGACGGCAGCGGGCGCAACGCCGAGCTTTGACGGCGCGACGCTGACCTGCGCCACGGCGTACTGCCACGGCGCGACGCTGCTCGGTCCGAACAGCGGCGGCGCGGTCAAGCGCACGCCGAAGTGGACGCAGGTGGACGGAACCTACGATTCCTGCGGTGCAAGTTGCCACACGAATCCGCCCGGCGGCACGCACGTGCAGTCGACCGCTTGCCAGATGTGCCACTCGGACGTGATCTCGGCGTACACACCGGGCAGCCCGCCGGCGATCGCATGGAACAACGGGAGCTTGCACATCAACGGCGTGGTCGACGTCAAGACGCTGACCTGCACGAGCTGCCACGGCGACGCGGCGACGAACAACCCTGCCCCGCCGCTGGGGACCAAGGGCGAGACGGCGACGACGCAGCCGGCCGTGGGCGCGCACGCGCAGCACCTGGGGACGAGCACGTGGCACCGCGACGGACAATGCGCGGACTGCCATGCGACGCCGGCCTCGACGCTGCATACGAACAACGTCATCGACTTCGCATGGGGCGCGGTGCCTTCGGCGAGCGGTGCGGCTCCGACTTTCGACGCCGGCACGGTGACCTGCAGCAGCGTGTACTGCCACGGCACGACGCTGCAGCCGGCCAAGACGGGCGGCGCGACCAAGACCGCACCGATCTGGACCAAGGTCGACGGCACCTACGATTCTTGCGGCGCGAGCTGCCACACGAATCCGCCCGGCGGCACCCACCCGGTCAGCACGGCGTGCGCAATGTGCCACGGCGACGTGATCGCCAGCTTCGATCCCGCAACGCAGACGGCCACTTGGACGGATCGCACGCGGCACGTCGATGGCACGCTCGACCTCAAGACGCTGACCTGCACGAGCTGCCACGGCGATGCGCCGACGAACAACCCGGCGCCGCCGCTGGGCACCAAGGGCGAGACGCTGACGACGCAGGCGGCGGTGGGCGCGCATGCGCAGCACCTGGGCACGAGCACATGGCACCGCGACGGGCAGTGCGCGGACTGCCATGCCACGCCGGCTTCGACGTTGCACACGAACAGCGTCATCGACTTTGCCTGGGGCGCGGTGTCGACGAGCAGCGGCGCGACGCCGGTTTTCAATGTCGGCACGGTGACTTGCAACAGCGTGTACTGCCACGGTTCCACGTTGCTGCCAGCCAAGGCGGGCGGCACCACCAAGACCGCGCCGATCTGGACCCAGGTCGATGGCACGTACGATTCCTGCGGCGCGAGCTGCCACACGAACCCGCCCGGCGGCTCGCACACGACGAACACTGCGTGTGCCTCCTGCCACGGCGACGTGATCGCCAGCTTCGATTCCACAACGCAGACGGCCACTTGGAAGGACAGGACGCGGCACGTGAATGGCACGGTCGACGTCGCCAACCTGACGTGCACCAGCTGCCATGGTGATGCGGCGACGAACAACCCTGCCCCGCCGCTGGGCACCAAGGGCGAGACGCTGACGACGCAGGCGGCGGTGGGCGCGCACGCGCAGCACTTGGGCACGAGCAGCTGGCACCGCGACGGGCAGTGCTCCGACTGCCACGCGACGCCGGCTTCGACGCTGCACAGCGACGGCACAGTGAACTTCGCGTGGGGCGCGCTGCCGACGAGCGCCGGCGCGACGCCGACGTTCGATGTGCCGACGGTGACTTGCAACAGCGTGTACTGCCACGGTTCGACGCTGTTGCCGGCCAAGACGGGCGGCGCGACCAAGACCGCGCCGATCTGGAATGTCGTGAATGGCACGTATGATTCGTGCGGGGCGAGCTGCCACACGAATCCGCCGGGCGGCACGCA
>CAIXAA010000663.1 GCA_903917305.1 uncultured Myxococcales bacterium
GTCCGGTCGACCCGCTGCAGATCATCCGCGCCTGAAGTGGTGCTGCGCGGCGGAGCTTCGCCCGGGCCGTCGGCCATCGTGCGGGCCGCCCTGCTGCTCGCGCGCCACCGTCTCTGAAGCGCCCCGAGTCTCCAAAGCGATCGGCCGATGGCGCTGCCCTGGCCTCTCCTTCCCATCTTGTGCTGGCGCGGAGCGACTTTACCGTGCCGGAGTTCGGGGCGTGGTCTCCGGGGCGGCCGTCGAGCTTGCGGGGGTGTTGACCGGGGTGGCGGCATCGGCCGCGATGGTCTTGAGCGCACGCAGCGCCAGGGCTCGGCTGCTCTCTCCGGGCTGCGCCGACAGGGGAAAGTCCGGAGCGACGCCGGCCATGTCGTCCGTTCCGTCGGCGCGAAGCCGCATGCAGTTGGGCACCTTGAAGGCCAGATGAGCGTGCTGCAACACGACCGGCTCGTCACGGTCCGCAAAGCCGCACCCCATGCCGCGTGTGCGGGCGCCGAGCGTCCGGGCGATGCCGCGGTCACGCATCAGCGCGACGAAACACTCGGCCGCCGAGCCGGTCCACTTGTCGGTGTAGACGTAGATCGGGCCGCTCCACGCGCCGCGCATCGGGTCGGCGGCGCTCGCCCAGTAGAGCGAAGGGGCCGCGCGGCGGTCGAGTGCCTCGGGCGCAGCGTAGTCGAGGTGGCCGCTGGCGAAGCCGCCGTCGACCAATCGCTTGCACCGCTGCGCGCGCCACACGCGCCGCTCGCGCCACACCCAGCTCAGATCGCACGTCGTGCCCGTCGCCTCTTGCCTGAGGTGCTCGAAGGCGGTGATGCCCTGCTGCACCGCCAGGCGGGTAGCCTCTGGCAGGTCCGCGTTCTTCCCCAGCACCGCGCGCAGGTCCTTCAGCTGGGCGTCGAAGTACGGCACCCCGGCGGGACCGGCCGTCAGCAGCATCGGCGCGGAGTGAACTGGAGCCGAGGTGAAGAGCCGCACGGCCCAGTCGCCCAGGTCGTTGCCGCCGCCGTTGTCGCCGAGGTCCACCAGCACCACGACGGCCTGGCGCTCGCGCAGTTGGCGCAGGCGGGTGGCCAGGGTGCGCAGCCACTCGGCGCTGACGTCGTCCGCCACGGCCTCGCGGGTGGGCTCCTTGTGGCTGGCGCGGAGCGACGCCCACACCCGCTCGCACAGCGCGGGGAACTCGTTGGCGCGAAAGCGCGGGACCCGCACCAGCCCGATGCGCTGCGAGCCGACGTCGATGAGGCCGGCGCGAAAGGCGTCGGACAGCCCGTCCGAGACAAGGGTGAAGCCCGGCAGCGACTCGAAGGGCAGGGAGAACTGAATGTGCGTGTCCGGCCCGTATCCCCATGCGACGCAGGCCGCCCTGGCGTCGGGCTGGGGCGCGGCCACCGGAGGCCCGACGGCGTCGCTGGGCGCGGCCGCGGGCATGCTGGTGGAGGACAGGTGGGCGTCGTGGAAGCCGGCGATGAAGGCCTTGAGGGCCGCCGCGGCCTCGGCGTCGCCGTGCGCCCGCTGCAGCGCCTGGGTGGTGGCGCGGTCGAGCGCCGGCAGGTCGACGCCGCCCTCGGGAGAAGCGAGCCAGGCGAGGTGCGCGTAGCTTCGCTCGAGCTCGGCCTTCAGCGCCCGGTAGTCGGCCTCCCACGCCTGGCGGTCGAACTGCGCTGCGTCGGAACCGCTTGGGCAGAGCAACCACGTCGCGGCAAGCAGGAGAGCGACGTGCAGTGCGATTCGCATCACCCTCCTCTTGCCATGGGACACGTTGCTTCCAGCCCCCAACAGGAGCCCACACCGCGCGGGAGTTTGAGCGGCTGCCGAGCCCCTGTCCAGGCAGTCTTGGGCACCTGCTCGCATGGCCGGGCGCACCGGCAGCGTCCAGCGCACGGGCAGTCGACCACATCCCAAAGGAACGCGCGCTTCTGGCCCTCGGCCCGGCAAGCCCGCTGTGCCCTCCTTCGAATTGACTGGCCGCCCATCAGCTTGATGGAGCCATTGCGCGCGAAAGACGCCAGCGAAAGGCCAACAGTGCGCAATGACTGACATCCCCAGCTTGGCACGGTCAGCAGGCCCCGCTGAGCCAAGAGGTGCCGCAAACATCCTTTGCAGTTCAAGGATTTCTGCGCTA
>CAIXAA010000664.1 GCA_903917305.1 uncultured Myxococcales bacterium
TGCCCTTGCGCGCCATGCTGCCGGTCGACTTGCCGCGGTAGATCGCCAGGTCCCGAGAGGTTGCGCTGTAGGCGGCCAGCAGCAGGTCGCCGTTGCCGCCGACCGCGAGGTCCAGCCAGCTGCCGCGACCCGGGGCCACGTCGTCGAAGTTGGCGGGTGGCGGGTGGATGTCCATGCACTTGTTGTTGCTACAGATTTGCGTGGGCAGGCAGCCACTGCAGCCGGTTGCGGGCGCGGTGCAAGCCTCGCCGCCGCCGCCCACGGGCGCCGCGCACACCTTGCCGCTGGGGCACGCGCCGGCGCAGGGCAGCGGCGCCTTGGCGACGGTCTCCGAATCTACGTCTGCGCCTGCCCAATCTGCCGCGGCCGCCGGCGCGGCCTTGAGCGCGGCGTAGACGCGCAAGTGCGAGGGGGCGTCGGCGCTCTCCGCATGCGCTGGGGCGAACGCGGCGACCACGGGCGTACCTTCGGGGCGCAGCGCCAGCGACAGCGCCGTGCCGAGCCCGACGCCCTTGGCGATGCTGCTGTCCGACACCGTGCCGTCGGCGGCCACCATCAAATACCGCAGTTCTTCCGAGGTCTTGTCACGGTAGGCGACGTGGATGCGCCCCGCGGCATCGACCGCGGCATCGAGCGCACTGCCGCGATCCGGACCCGGATCCGCCACACCGCCGCGCGGCCCGCCTGGATCGCCGATCACCGCGCCACCCGCCGGAACACCCGTGAGCGTCCGCAGTTCCAGCCGGGCGAACGGAGGCGTCGCGGCATGGCGCGCCAGCACCACGTCGCCGTAGGTGCGGTCATAGGCAATCACCACCAGCCCTTTGGCGTCGCGCAGCAGCACGTTGGGCACGCCGTACTGGCCTTCGGGCAAGGGCGGCAGGTCGTTGCAGGTCACGTCCTGCGGCAGCGCCGAGCAGCCTTCGGCAAGGCGCTCCACGTCGTTCGCCAGCACGCGCAACTGGCCCGGGCCGCAGGTCATGGGCGGCGTCGGCACCGGCACGCAACGGCCCACGGCGACGGCGCACGCGGAGCCGCTGGGGCATTGGCCGGCGCACGGCGTCGCGCGCACGCAGCGCCCCCACAGGCACGAGCCGCCCTTTTGCGGGCAAGGCTGTGTTTCGCTGCAGGTTCGCGGGACGCACACGCCCGAGGCGCAGGTCGTCGCCGGGTCGATGCACGGCGAGGCCGTGGTGCACCATTCGCGCGGCCGGCAGCGCAGGGCCTCGCAGCGCTCGCCCAGGCAGCAGTCGCCGTCCGCGGCGCAGGGGATGTCGCCCTTGCACAGGTGCGCCGGCGAGCAGTGGTAGCCGGGTGCGCACTCCGAGGTCTGCTGGCACGTCGCCGGCGGTCCGGGGGGCGCGTCGCAGGCGGCGAAGAAAAGCACCAGCAATGGCAAAAGGTTGCGGTTCATGGCCCCCCCGCCGGCTTGTCCGCGAGCGCCATCCCCAGCAGCAGCCAGTCGTGCGACGCCCCGCCGACCTCCACGCCCACGACCTGCACCGTCAGCGGCAGGGCCAGCGCCTGCGCCAGCAGCGACTGCACGTCCAGGTCGATCGCCAGCGGCTTGGCGAACAGCAGCGAGACCAGCACCTGCGCGATCGCCGGCGCCACGGCCGCGATGTCCGCGTGCGGAAACAGGGAATCGTTCATCACGTCCAGCTTCGGGATCTGCACGCCGGTCACCTGCAGCGCCAGCTTGCCGCCGACCACCTGCAGCGCGAGCTGGGCCTTGAGGTCGGCGCGCAGCTCCAGCACGGTCAGCCAGCGGCCGCGCGTCAGCACCTCGACCGAGATGCCGAAATCGCGAATGTCGGCTGTGAGTTGGGCCCGCCCTTGCGCATCCTGGCCGAGCGTCGCCCGCGGTGCATCCTCCGGGCGCGCCGACGGCTGGGTCGAGATGCGCAGCGGCGCCTCCGCCGATGCCAGCCCGCGCACGCCCGGCAGCAGCATGTCCAAAGCGCCCGTCGCCACGCGCAGTTTGCCGGCGCTGAGGTCGTAGAGCGGCTGCGAATCGACGCCGGCGCAGGCCAGACCGGAGCGCAGGATCGACCACAGCGCCTCCTCGATCACGCTGCGGCCCAGCACCACGGCGATGTCGACGGTCTGCGGCGTCTTGGTGCCGTCACTCGCAACCAGGTTCATCTGTTGCGGAATCTGCGGCGCCGGGCCTTGGGCCAGCGCCGCGAACACCGGCGTCGCATCGATGCCGGCCTCGGGCACGCAGCCATCGGCATGGGCGAACAGCGCGCCGTCCATGCGCATGTCCAGGCCCATGTCCACGACCGCAAAGGCATTTGCCGAAGGCTTGCCGCGCACGTACAGCGGCCCCGACGGCCCGAGCAGCGCGGCCAGCGCCGGACTCGCCTGGCCCAGCAGCGGCGCCACGTCGAGCGGCACCTCCACGTCGAGCGGCTTGCCGTTGAACGCCTGGCCCAGGATGCCCTTCAACAGCGCATTGCCCACGCCTTTGAGGATGTCGCCCAGCACCGGTTCGAGCAGCGACTTCACGGCGGCGACGGCGTCGCTCGCCAGCTTGCCCGCATCGCAAATTCCGCATTCGAGACAAGGATCTTCGAAGAGGACCTGATCCGTGCACTCCTTGAGCGCGCAGTCCTTGCCCAAGCCAAAGCCGATGTCTTCGAGCACGGCCTTGTCGATGACGATGGACACCTGCAGATTTCCAGCCGAATCGACGCCGAGCACCAGATCCAGGTTGGCCGTCAGCGTCGCCAGGTGAGCGTCGCCTTGCCCGACATTGACGCCGTTCTTGAGGTGGCAGGCGGCATCCGAGCTCATGCCCGCGAAGTCGACTTCTCCAGCGACCACGCCGCTTTGCACGCCAAGCCGTGCGTGGTCGAACGCGACGCGGATGCGCGCGGGCGAGGAGCCGTCGACGAGCTGCACCGACAGCGCCGCCATGTCGAGGGTCAGCACCAGGTCGCGCACCGACGCCTTGCCTTTGAACAACCCGAGCCCGCCGCCGACAGAAAGCGTAGGCGTACCGATGAGTTTGGCGACGTCGAGCACGGCCACGCCATCGGCGTTCGTGCCCAGCACCGTCTTCATCAACTCCGTGATGTGCTTGGCGATCAGGTCGAAGCCGTGCTGGGTCACGCGCAGCTGCGCCGCGGCCGGCAGCACCAGGATGGGCGGCGTTTCCTTGGGACCTTGCTGGGTGCTGCAGCTGGTGCAGCCCTTGCCGCCGCAGGCCATCATGACGAGCGGCATCAGCCAGAAGAGCGCGCGCCGCATCTTCGGAAAGCGCGACGTCTTCTGGAGTTGCCCCGGCATCCGCGCTCCACGTTGGCACTAAAGCGCCGATCAACAACCGTTGATCGGCGCTTCCCGGAGCCGGCGCGTCCGCATCGGCGCGCTCGGCGACCCAACAACACTGCCGAGCCGTCCATCAGAAACTCGTTTCTGATGGACGCTTTAGCCGATGACGCGGTTGCGGCCCTCGTTCTTGGCGCGGTACAGGTTCTCGTCGGCGGCGAGCAGCAGGTCTTCCGGCCGCGTCATCGCCGTCGCCATGCCGGCGACGCCAAAGCTCGCGGTCATGCGCACGATGTTGCCCTCGAAGGAGAACACATGCTCCTCGACAAGCACGCGGATCGCTTCGGCGAACTTGACGCCGGCCGGCGCGTCCATCTCCGGAAGGATGACGCAGAACTCCTCGCCGCCGTAGCGCGCGAACAGCTCCTCGCGGCGGATGCGCGAGCCGATCAGCTTGGCCATGTCGCGCAGCACGAAGTCGCCCATCAGGTGGCCATAGGTGTCGTTGACGCGCTTGAAGTGGTCGAGATCAATCATGACCACGGCGACGTCGCGCTGGTAGCGGCGGGCGCGCGCGAATTCCTTGTCGAGAAAGTCGGTCAGCGCGCGCTTGTTGGCGATCTGCGTCAGGCTGTCTTCGATGGTGAGGCGGTAGATCTCTTCGTGGTAGGAGTTCTCGATGTTGTCGCCGGAGAGGTACTTGAAGATCGCGTCGCCGACCTGGACGTAGTCGCCGCTGACCAGCGGCTGGCCGCCGGAGACCTGCACCTGGTTGCGGTAGGTGCCGTTGGTGCTCATGTTGTCGACGACGCGGTGGCCGCCTTCCCACGGCTCGATGCGGGCGTGGCAGCGCGAGACGCTGTCGCTGCGCAGGACGACGGTGCTCTCCGGATCGCGGCCGATGGTGACCACGCGATCCGACAGCAGAAGTCGACGCCCCAGGTCCGGGCCGCGCAGCTGCACGAGGTACGCGTCGCGCGTCTGCCCCATGGCCTGCATTTCGCGCACCGAGGTGATGCGCGTCTGGGCGTCCAAGTGGTTCGGGTTTCGGGTCATGTCCATGCACCGTGCGAACGGCAAAAAACCGCTGTCTGAACGCGCTGCCTTGGGGGATGGCGGAGCGACGCCAGGGGCGCGGCGAATCCAAGCAAGCTACCAGCTTGCAGCCTGCGAATCAACACGCGTTTGCCGGCATGGCGCGGTCAGCTTGCCTCGCGCACGTAGCGGACCAGGACGTCGACGTAGGACGGCAGCGGCGGGCAGGTGATGCCGCCCGCGGCGAGCAGGCTGCGCGCACGCCGGTCGTCGAAGCGCACGTCCGTGTCGAACCATTCCAAGAAGTTGCGCTCGCTGCGCACCCGGCTGCGCACCAACGGCAGCTTGGTCGCGGCGCGCAGCAGGCTGCCGGGCAGGAACGTCGACGGCCGCGGCTTGTGCGCCGCATCCGCCACCGCATCGAAAAGCGCATGTGCGGTCAGCGGTTGGTCGTCGACGAGGTGGAACGTGCCGCCCTCCGCGTCCGGATGCCGCGTCAGGTACAGCGCCGCGCGCACGGCGTAGTCGATCGGGATCACGTGCAGCGGATAGCGCCCCGGACCCGGCAGCGGCACGGCCTTGCTGCCCGAGCCGTGCACGATGGCATTGATCAGCAGATACGGGCCGTCCAGCCGGCTCACCTCGCCCGTCTGGCTGTCGCCCACGATGATCGACGGCCGCACGATGGTGATCGGCAGCTTCTTCATCGCCGCGCGCGCCAGCTTCTCGGCCTCGGCCTTGGTCTCTTCGTAGGCATTGCGGAAGTGCTGGCCCACCAGCAATTCTTCTTCGTAGACGGTGCCTTTGCGATCGCCCGCGACAAAGGCCGTCGACCACACGCAGATGCGCCTGAGCTTGCGCATGCCCAGCGCCACCTCGAGCGTCTCGCGCAGCCCCTCGACGTTGACCATGCGCATCCGCGGCACCTGGATGCCCAGGTAGCTGATCGCGGCGACGTGGTAGATCTCCTCGACTTCGTTCTGCAGGCGACGGATTTGCGTGCCGCTCAGCCCGAGATCGAGCTCGAGGATGTCGCCCTGCAGCACTTCGGCCGTGCCGCCGTCGGCACCCTCGCGCAGGGTTGCGGCAAAGGCCTCGGCTTCACCGGCGAACTTGCCGCGTGCCAGCAGCAGGACGTGGTCGCCGCCGCGTGCCAGCTCCCGGGCTTGCCGGCGCGCCACGTCCACGGGAAAGCCGGTGACCAGGACGGTGCGGCCGCGCGTCTCGCTTTTGGGCGTGGTCATGATGTGAAGCCCTCTCAAGTTGGCGCGACGAGCACCCCGAACCGGCCCGTGATCTCACGCCACACGCGACCCATTTCGCGGTCAAGCTCTGCCAGCGACCCGCGGTTGTCAAGCGTCCAGCCCGCCCGGGCGTTGCGCGCCTGCGCCGTCCACTGCGACGCGATGCGCTGCTGCGCCGCCTCGCGCGTCAGGCCGTTGCGCGCCATCAACCTCGCGATCTGCTGCGCCTCGTCGCAATCCACGGCGACCACGGCATCGCACGCCGCATCCAAGCCCAGTTCGAACAGCAGCGCGGCATCCACCACGCACAGCGCCACGCCTTGCGCGCGCGCCGCCTGCAGATCCGCGGCGATGCGATCACGGATGCGCGGGTGCAGCAGGGCGTTGAGATCGGCGCGCGCCGCTGCGTCGGCGAAGATCAGGGCGCCCAGCCGGGCGCGGTCCAAGTTGCCGTCCGGCAAGCGCATCTCCTGGCCGAAGCGCTGCAGCACCGCGGCCAGGCCCGGCGTGCCCAGGGCGACGACGTCGCGCGCGATGCGATCGGCGTCGAGCAGCCGGGCACCGCGCCGCACGAAGTCGGCCGCGACGAGGGACTTGCCGCTTGCGATGCCGCCCGTGAGGCCTAGCACCAGCAAAGCGTCAACCCTTTGTAAAGACGTAGGATTGGTTGAACGACTGCGGCGCCGCGAGCAGAGGCAGGCCGCGGATGCCCATGAACTTGTTCTTGATGCACTCGGAGAAGCCGCCGGACGCGCCCGAGACGCTCACGTCCGTGACCGTGCCCGCCGTGCCGACCGTGAAGCTGACCTTCACCTTGCCGCCTTCTTCCGGGTTGTCGCGCAAGGCCGCTTCGTAGCAGCGCTGCACCGCGGAGTTCTTGCGCGAGATCACCTTGGCGACGTCGGCCTTGGCCTCGCCCGTGCCGCCCAACTCGCCGGACGACAAGGAGATGTTGACCTTCTTCTCTTCCTTGTCCGCCTTGACCTTGGTCGCTTCCGCCTCGCGGTCACCAAAGCCCTTGGCTTTGCCGGAGTTGACCTTCTCCATCGTGCCGCCGCCCTTGCCGCCACCTTCGAGCTTGAGGCCGCCACCCGGACCGCCTTCGCCCTTCTCGCCGCCGCCGTCGCCGCCGAAGGTCTTGGCGACCACCGTGCCTTCCTCGCCTTCGCCCGCCTGGCCGAACAGCTTGGTGCTCGCACCGCCAAACGCGCCGGCGATCGTGTTCTTCTTGATGGCTTCCCGGGCGTTGCGCTTGGCTTCTTCCGGATCGATCGTCTTGCCGACCGACTGCGGCTTCTCGGCCGGCGCCGGTGCCTTCTTCTTTTCCTCTTTGATTTCCTTTTCTTCCGCCTTCTTGGCCGAGTCGCTCATGATGTCGACGACCGGCTTCTCTTCTTCCTTCTTGGGCTCTTCCTTCTCTTCGACCAGGACTTCGTACGTCGTGTTGACGTTGTCCTCCTCGGCGCGCTCCTTGCCCAGGAACTTGCCGGTCGTGCTCTGGAACAGCATCGCCTGGCCGACGATCGACCCGACCAGCACCAGCGCGATCAGCAGCGAGACCGTCCACACGGAATCCGCCACCAGCGGTCCGGCGAACTGCGAAATCAGCGACTTGCGCGGCACGGTCGGCACCGTGATCGACTGGCGCAGCACTTGGAACAGCAGCGTGTACGGCCCGAGCGCCGCGCGACCGCGCGCCTTGACCGGCAGCTCGAACTCGTAGAAGCCGTTGACTTCTTTGGCGATCTTCTTCTTCACCGCATCCGCGGCGTCCATCGGCTGGCCATCCAGGGCCAGGCGCAGGTTGCTCGCCTTGGGCACGCGCACGGTGTACGTCGCGCCGCCGTGGTGCGGCGTGAACGTCGCCGGCGGGCCCTTGTAGTCGACATCCGGCAGCGAGATCGTGTGGCGCTTGTCCGCACCGACGACGATCGGCGCCTTGCCGTGGAACACCTGATCCGAGAGCAGACGGTCTTCGTGCACGAGGCCGATGCGCAGCACCGTCTCTTCGCGCGTGATGGTCGGCACGGAGTCGCCGCGCACGAACTGGAACATCAGGATGATCTCGCCCATCGTGAGCGAGCCGCCGGTGTAGGTCTCGATCGGCATCAGCCGCTGACCCTTGACCGTGACGACGGATTCCTTGACCGCGCCTGGCGCGCCCGCCGGACCGCCGCGCAGCTGCACGGTGTGCGCCGGATCGGGCGGCATGACGACGTGGTAGCCGCCGGCGTGCAGCACGGCGAGCGGAATCAAGGCAGGAAAGCCGGCATAGACCGCCGGATTGACCGTCACGGTCGCGTCAGGACGGCTGCCGATCGTGACATCCGTGCGCTTTTGCAGCACACGTTCGGCCACGACCTGGCCGCGCCAGACGACGCCGATTCGCAACACCCGGCTGGTGTCGAGGGCCATCCTGTTCGCTCCCTGCGGACGCCCGCACGCCCCTGCCCAACCACAAACTGTGAAGCTGTCTCCGCCCTTGGACCCGGCGGACGCAGCCGCGCCGTCCAGCGGGACGGCACATCAACACACGCGGCGCGACCGCGGAAGGCGAATGCTAACGGTCGTCAAACCGCACTGTCAAACCCCGCACGGCTGCAACTTGTCGTTGTCTGCCTGCCGGTGTTCGCTGCGCCACCCACTTTCGTTCGTGCTCTGCCGCGTCCGCCCTGCGCCGCGTGCTCCGCAAGCACACATTTCGACACAGATCGGGATGCTGCGGGAGTCGCAAGCCGCTGCCCGTCAGTTCTTCGAGAACACGTAGGCCTGGTTGAACGACTGCGGTGCCGCGAGGATCGGCAGGCCGCGGATGCCCATGAATTTGTTCTTGATGCACTCGGAGAAGGCACCCGACGCGCCCGAGACGCTGACGTCCGTGACGGTACCGGCCGTGCCGACCGTGAAGCTGACCTTGACCTTGCCGCCCTCATCCGGGTTGTCGCGCAACGCCGCTTCGTAGCAGCGCTGGACCGCCGAGTTCTTGCGCGAGATCACCTTGCCGACGTCCGCCTTGGCCTCGCCGGAGCCGCCAAGCTCATCCGAGTGCAGCGAAATATTGACCTTCTTCTCTTCCTTTTCCGCCACGACCTTGGTGTCGTCGGTCTTGCGCTCGCCAAAGCCCTTGGGCTTGCCGGTCGCAACCTTCTCCATCGTGCCGCCGCCCTTGCCGCCGCCTTCGAGCTTCAAGCCCTTGCCCGGGCCGCCTTCGCCCTCGCCTTCGCCCTTGGCGTCGCCGCCGAAGGTTTTCGCAGTCACGGTGCCTTCTTCGCCTTCGCCCGCTTCGCCGAACAGCTTGGTCGCGCCGCCCGCACCGCCAAAGGCGCCGGCGATCGTGTTCTTCTGGATCGCCTCACGCGCGTTGCGCTTGACCTCTTCCGGGTCGACGGTCTTGCCCGTGGACTGCGGCTTGTCGACCGCCACCTTGTCCGGGGCCTTCTCCGGCGCTTTCTTCGTGTCCTTGACGACTTCCTTCTCTTCGGCCTTCTTGGCCTCGTCGCTCTTGATGTCGACCGTCTCCTTCTCGGGCTCCGGCTTCTCCTCTTCCTTCTGCTCGACCAGCACTTCGTAGGTGCTGTGCGCCAGGTCCTCGTCTTCCTTGCTCTTGGCCAGGTACTTGCCCGTGGTCTTCTGGAACAGCGCCGCCTGACCGACGATCGACGAGATCAGCAGGAACGCCACCAGGAACGAGATGCTCCACACCGGGTCGGTCATGAACGGCCCGGTCAGCCGCTTGAGCATCGACTTGGGCGGCGCCACCGGCACCGTGATGCTCTGCTTGACCACCTGGAACAGCACCGTGTGCGCGCCCATCGTGGCGCGGCCGCGCGTGCCCAGGCCCAGATGGCAGACAACGTCGTTGCCTTCCTGGCGCGCCTTGCCTTTCTGCTGCAGCTCCTTCAACTCCATCGGGCTGCCGTCGACCGCGACGCGCACCTTCATGTTGGCCGGCGCGCGCATCGTGACCGAGCCGTCCTTGTTGTTCACAAAGCGGATCGGCGGGCCCTGGTAGTCCTCTTCCGGCAGCACCACCGAGTGGCTCTTGTCGGTGCCGATCGTCACGCTGCGCACATCCGGGAAGATGCGGTCGGAGATCAGGCGCTCGTCGAACACGAGGCCGATGCGCAGCACCGTGCGGTCGCGTGTGATGGTCGGCGTTGTGTCGCCGCGCACGAACTGGAACATGATGGAGACGTCGCCGACGACCAGCGAGCCGCCCGCCACGCCTTCGACCGGGATGCAGCGCTTGCCGCGCACCATCCGCGTCTCGCTCGCCGCCGCGCCGCGCAGGCCGATGCGCGCCGTCGGATCGCTCGGCACCACCAGGTAGTACTGGTTGCCTTCGAGAATCAACACTTCCAGGTTGTCCGGGAAGTCCGGATGGTCCTTGGGCGAGACCTGCACCGTCGAGCCGGCGCGCAAGCCGACCGAGACGTCGATGCGCCGATCGAGCACCTCTTCCTGGATGATGTTGCTCCGGTAGACGATGCCTAGCCGGACATTGCGGTTGCTCGTGCTCATGAACCCCTCGCTCGCCGCGCACGCCGGGCCACTGGCGTGGCGCATCGCGGCGACAGTATTCGACGAATGGCGACACTGTCAATTCGTTCTGCCCGTTCGCGGTGGTGGCCGTAGACACCCCCCTGTCCGCTTCAGACGCACGAATGGGCCGTTCGGTTTGTCGGCGGATCTGCGGCGGGCGGCAAGGCGAAACGCAACAAGCCCGGCAGCGTCCTGCACAAGCGCCACGCGCAATGCCGTTGCCGCGCCTGCCTCGCCAGCGTACACTCCCGCCGCCCGATGCCGGCGCGCCCGGAAAGGAAGCCCATGCGCTCTTGCTTGTTTGTCTCCCTCGTCCCCGCGCTTCGCAGCGCGCGGCTGCTGTCCGGCCTGGCTTTGCTCAGTGCCGTCGCGCTGTTCCAGGTCGCCTGCGGCTCCGATGGCGCGTCTACCGCCAGCGCTGCCAGCGGCGCGTCGCGCACCAAGCAGGAACCGTTGGATCAGGCCGGCTGGACCGCGGAGACCACCGCTGATCCCACCTTGGCCCAGCTTGCCACTGCCATCGCCCTGCCGATGCAGGCCGCCGGCGTCATCGAAGACACGGACGGCGACCGCCTCGTCTGGGCGGAATTCGCAGCAAATACCTTGGATTCCCGCAAAGACGTCGTCGCCGCCTTCCGCGTCTGCACCAAGAAGGGCGTCTGCACGCGCGGCAAGGCCACGCACACCGACACCGGCGTGGCGCTCGTCGACGCATTCGGCACGCCGGTGGACAAGGTCGCCGCGGGCGCGCCCGTGCTGCTCAAATACCTGAAATTTCACAGCGTCGACAAGGATCCGACCATCCTCGCGCCACTGCAGCGCAGCTACGTCGTGCATCCGGATCTCGCCAAGCTGCAGGTCGGCCTCGGCTCCTACCAGCAGCGCCGCCTCGTGATCTTCAATGCCTACGGCCCGCAGGTCGGCGTCGATGTGGCGCCGATCAAGCAAGCCGCGGAAAAGACGGGTCTTTACGACAGCGTGCTGGTCATCGACTTCGCCCGCCGGCGCGACGTCGATCTGCTGCTGCCCGCGTTGACGCCGCTGGATGCCGTCGTGTGGCTGGGCGCGGGCGTGCAGGAGAAGTTCACGGACAAGTCGTTCCGGCCGCTGGGCATCACGGTGTCGCGCGGCGTGTTCGGCGATGAGCTGTACCACCGCAATACGCTTGCGGATCTGCTGGCGGCGCCGCCGCTGGGCGGTCCGGGCTACATCCTGCTGGTGGGCTCGAACACGCTGACGACCGACTACCTCGCCGACAAGGCGACGCTCGCCTTCAACATGTACCTGTCGCCGTACCGGCCGGTCGTCGGCTTCCAGGGCAAGCTGACGCCGGCGCAAGCCATTGCTTCTGCGGCGCAATTCGTGAGCACGATGGGCGCGGGCAAGACGCTGACGGTCGGAATGGCGGCGGCGGCATCGGGTACTGCGGGCAAGTGGCTGACGGCGCTCGACAAGGACGTCGCCGCGAAGTGGACGGTTCCGGGCAAGGCCGCCAGCTTCTGGCCCAAGCCACCGTCTGCCGCCGCGCTGGTGGTCTGGGTCAAGGTCGATCCGGTGTGCTGGAAGGACTTCGGCACCTGCGATCCCGACGGCGTCGTCGCGGCGCAGCAGACGCCCGGCAACCAGGTGAGCGCCAGCGACCTCGAGGCCGGCGCCGCTAAGTTCGAATGCAACCCCACGTTCGTTGGCCCTTATTTCGAGTGCACCGCCCAGAACGCCGCCACCAGCACGGACTTTTGGTTGAAGGGCGTGATGCGCGGCCGCGGCATCGGCGACTACTTCTTCTTTTATCTCGAAGGCTCGCCGAACTCCCTGTACAAGGACATGGCCGTGGTCGGCGAAGGCAAGATCGACACGACGGACATGGGCGGCGGCACGACAACGCTGAAATTCAAGGGCAACGCCGCTGCGGCTCCCTTCATCGACAAGGACGGCCACTGCTGCATCGCCAGCGGGCCGCTGCTGCAGAGCTACCAGAGCGAACCCGGCAGCCTCAAGCTCTCGAACTAACTCACGATTTCCACGAGGAACCTTAGCATGGCGACCTACAGCGGCGGACTCCAAGGCACCGGGATGCGCATCAGCATCGTGGTCGCCCGCTTCAACGCCTTCATCACCGAGAGGCTGCTCGAAGGCGCCATCGATGCCTTGACGCGCAGTGGGGTGGCGGCGGCGGACATCGACGTCGTGCGCGTGCCGGGGGCCTTCGAGCTGCCGCCGATCGCCCGCATCCTGGCGCGCGGCGGCAAGCACGACGCGGTGCTGTGCCTGGGCGCGGTCATCCGCGGCGCGACCTTCCACTTCGATCTCGTGGCCGGCGAGTGCGCGCGCGGCATCGCGGCCGTGGCGCTGGAGACCGGCGTGCCGGTGCTGTTCGGCGTGCTGACGACCGACACGCTGGAGCAGGCGATCGAGCGCGCCGGCACCAAGGCGGGCAACAAGGGCGCCGAGTGCGCCGTCGCGGCGATCGAAATGGTGGATCTGACGCGCCAGCTGGCCGTCACGCAAGGAGGCACCCATGGGCAGTCGCCGAAGAGCGCGTGAATCCGCGCTGCAGGTGCTGTTCGGCCTCGATTGGACGCCGACGGACCCGCAAGCCGCGATGGAAGAATACTGGTCGCGCTTCGCCGGCGAGCGGCCGGCGTCCTATGACGAAGTGCGCCGCCATTGCACCGAGCTCGTGCTCGGCGTTGTCGCGCGCAAGGCGGAGATCGACGCGCGGCTGCAGGCCTGCTCGCACCACTGGAAGCTCGATCGCATGAGCTCGGTCGACCGCAACATCCTGCGCCTGGGTGCGTTCGAGCTGCTCTACCTGGCCGAGCGCGTGCCGCGCAAGGTCGCGATCAACGAGGCGATCGAGGTCGCCAAGAAGTTCGGCAACGAGGACAGCAGCGCGTTCATCAACGGCATCCTCGACCGCATCGCCCAGGACATCGCGCGCGCCACCGCCGCCCCGCGCCCGGAGCGCGCACGCGGCAAGGCCGCCGAGGCGGACGCCACCGCCGATGCCGAGGATGCCGCGTCGTGAAGGTCCGCCTCGCGCAACCGCGCCTCGAAGCGCTCGACGAGCTGCAAGCGGGCTGCCTCGTGCTGACCTGCTTTGCCGACGATCGCCCCCTGCGCGGCCTGACCGGCCTGGTCGATTGGCGCCTGAACGGCCAACTGTCGCGGCTGATGCAGCGCGACTTCATCGACGGCCACTTCCACGAGGCCATGCTCACGCCGATCGGCGGCCGGCTGCCGTTCGACAGGCTGTTGCTGGTCGGCATGGGAAAGCGGAGCGAATTCAACGCGCAGCGCTTCGAGGATACCTGCCGCTTCTGCTTCGAGACGCTGGTCAAGCTGCCGACGCTCGACTTTGCGATGTGCCTGCCGGGCCGCGTCGGGCTGGATGTCGGGCTGCGCCAGGCGCTGGCCGGGTGGAAGCGCGCGATGGCCGATGCGTTCCGGCCGGAGCACCTGGCCCAGCTTTCGATCACAATCCTGGAGGCTTCCGAGGTGCAGCGCGAGCTGGTCGAGCCCATGCGCGTGCTCGAGCGCGAGCTGACGGAGCAGGCGGAGCGCTTCGCGGCGGAACAGGCGCGCGCCGCGGCCTACGAGCAGGCCCAAGCCTAGCTATGCAGAATTAGTCGGAATCCGCGGACAGGCCCGAGCCGCCCGCCGGCGACAGCGAAGCCAGCGCCGACGAGGTCAAGAAGTGCTTGTGTACCAGCCAATCCGGCCAGAACTCCGCGGGATTGCTGTGTGATCCGTGCCCGATCGGCGGGCGGAACTGCACCACGCGCTCGATCCACTGCGCGGCGTTGTCGCGGAACGGCGGCGGCAGGCGCAGCGCGCGCACCAGCTCCGGCAGGGCGCCCTTGTCGAGCCCCTCGACGCCCAGGCCCTGCGTGCGCAGCCCTTGCAACGCCACGAAATCACGGCTGGCATCGGGCGGCAGGCGCTCCAGGAAGGTGCGCCACGCGGTCTCCTCGTTCTCCGGCACCAGCGCCACCGCCGCCGCGCTCGCCAGCGCGTCGCCGCCCAGCGCCGCCATGACGTCCTGCGTGCTGTAGTTCACGATGTGGGTGAGCGTCGAGCGCGCCGCGTCGCGCACTTCGGCCAGCGGGTCCGCCAGCAGAGGCACGGCGGCGCGCGCCACGTCCAGGGAGGCGGAATCGCGCAGCAATTCCACCGCCAGGCGCCGCACCACCACCGTCGGCACGCCAAAGGAGCCCGGCGGCGGCTGCAGCACGCGCGGATCGTCGAAGTGCGTCTCGAGGATCGTCGTTTCCCCAAGCTGCGCCAGGGCTTGCAGTGCGAGCACCACCGTCTGCGCGTCCGTCTCGCTGCCCACGGCATTGGCCAGCGCCGCCACGGTCCCCGCCGGATGCCATTGCCCCAGCACTTCCACGGCATTGCGCCGCACGCGCGCGTCGGCGTCGCGCACGCCGTCCAGCACCGCTGGCAACGCGACCATGTCGCGGTAGCTGCCCGCCAGCAGCACGGCATCCGCCCGCTTGGCAGGATCGTCGGCGCGCAGCGCCTCGCGAATCCGCGGCAGCCGCGCGCGCACGCCCGGCGTCATGCCCACCGCTTCGATCGGCGCCCGCGCCACGTCCAGGCAGCCTTCGGAGCTGTCATCGCTCGAACAGCCGATGCGCAAGTGCAGGTGATCGTTGTGCGGCAGCGCGTTGTGCGGCTGCGCGAGCACTTCGGCGACTTCGGCAATGATCTCTTTGCGTTCCTTGTGCTGCTTGGCGTACTCGAGCAGCGGCGCGCGCAGCCAGTTGGCCATGAACAGGTGCTGGATCGTCGTGCCGCGGCAGGTCACCAGGCCCTTGACGAAGGTCCAGTTGGCGGCGACATCGAAGCGCAGCGGCTCCTGCGCGTCGGTCGATTCCAGATTCGCATTGAAGTGGTACAGCTTGTCCGGCGAGGCGATGCGGCCCGACGGCGTGCGCACGTAGAACGCCAGATCGGCGTCGCGGCCGTTGTGGTGCGACACACTCCACGGCAGCGTACCGCCGCTCATGCGCGACAGGTTGCCGAGGTGCAGGCGGTGGCCGGGATAGGTCTTGGCGACACGCTCCGCCGCGCACATCAGCAGGTTGCGCATCTCGTCGGTGGCAAAGCGCGTCTGGCGGTCCGCGGCGGCTTCGAGCACGCGGTGGTACGGCCCTTCCAGCGGCAATTCCGCGGCGTTGACGAGGTAGCCGCCCGTCACCGTGCCCACCGACACCGAGCCGATCGCCTTGGACGCCAGCAGCGGATGCCGCGCCGCACCGAGCGGCATCACCAGCGGATGCAGCAGCGTGTCGATGGCCTGGCGCACCCCGCGCCGCGCCGGCTCCGCGGTGCGGAAATCGCCTTCGTTGCCCAAGGCTGCCGTCGGCACGTCGTCCAGCGTCACGGCCACCGTCGGCCGCTTCTCCGGTTCCGTCCTGCGCAGCTGCAGGGCGACGTCGCCCGCCGCGCCACAAGCGGTGAGCGCCGCACAAGCCAGCAACGTCCAGGAAATGTGCCGTGTCGCCGTCACCTTGTCCGCGCTTCCTTGCCTTGGGGGGCCTGGGTCGTCATGAGCTGGGCACACCTGCCCACGGCAGCATACCATCGCCCGTGGCGTTGGCGAGGATTGCCGGCCAAAGCGTTGATCGCCTACGCCTCTTGCGCCTGGGAACGGCTGCGTTGCACGCCGAAGCTGGTGCGCAGGAAGGACGCCATGTAGCCGACCGCGCTGATCATCGAAAACACCATGCTCAGCAA
>CAIXAA010000665.1 GCA_903917305.1 uncultured Myxococcales bacterium
CTCGCGCGCCGGCGCATCTTCGACACGACCGAGCCGGACACGACCAGCATGCTCGGCGTCGAGTCGCGCGTCGGCGAGGTCAAGCAGTGGAAGGCCGGGCTGATGGACCGCCGCGTGCTGTTCATCGCGGAGCTGGCGCGCATCACGCTGATGGGCGAGAGCATCCGCATCGCCGCTGAAACCGTGCGCAAGAACACCGGAATTCCGTGCGTGCCGGCGCGCAGCATCACACTGATCCGCGACGATGCCGACGCGCTGCGCTCCCTGCTCGACGGCATGGTGCGCGTGGTGCTGGAGCAGCCGCTGCCGGACGTGCGCAAGGGCACGGTCGGCATCCTGGGCTATCCGCACACGCGCAACGAAGGCGATACGGCTGGTGATCTCGCGGAGTTGCAGCGCCTGGTCGCGGGCCTCGGGCTCGAGCCGCTGCCGATCTGGCTGTCCGGCGCGACCTGGGACCTGCTGGCGCAGATTGCGCAAGCCGAGCACCTGGTGGCGTTGCCCGATGGCCTGCCGGCGGCGCAAAGGCTCGCCAAAGCCACGGGTGCGCCGATCCTGACGACGCCGCTGCCGGTGTCGCTCGGGCAGAACGAGGACTGGCTGCGCGCGCTGGCGGAGCGCACCGGCACGCAGGCGGCCTGCGAAGCGCTGCTGGACGCCGAACTGCGCCACGTCGTGCCGCGGATTGATCAGTATGTGCGCCGCTTTCTGCTCGGACGGCGCGCCATCGTCGTGGCCAGCGCAGCCTGGCTGCCGGGCATCGTGCGCTGCCTGACCGAGGACCTCGGCATCGACGTGGTCAGGGCCGTGCAGCGTTCGCGCCGCGACGAGACGCAGCCGGACGCGAATCCGCTCGATGTTTCGCGCACTTTCGATCCAAGCGAGGCCTCGCTCCAGCACCACATCGGCGCGGCGCTGGCGCAAGGCGGCCTTGACCTGGTGATCGGCAGCAGCTGGGAGCGCAACGCGCTGCACCGGGCGCATGCTGCGATTCCGTTTGTGGAATTCGGTTTCCCGCAGGAGCGCGCGCACTTCCTGGCGCCGACGCCGCACCTCGGCTTTGCCGGCGTGGCGACCTGGGCGCAGCGCATCTACGACGCGCTGGTCGCCGGCGGGCGCATCCAGGTGTAGGCGCTACACCGCCCGCAACGGCCGCCCGGCCACCTGCGTCAACACTTGAATCAGCAGCGCTTTTGGCTCTTGCGGCGCCTCCTGGCGGCGCAGCGCCGAGCACAGGGCGCGCGCCAGCCTCACGCGCGAGACACCAAGCAAATCGTTCGCTTCCAGCAGCCTTGCCGACCAGGCAAACAGCTCGTCCTGGGCGAACACGGCATCGCCGCTGGGCCGGCGCAGCTCCAGCGCGACCAACCGCACGATCATGCGAAAGAACAGCGCCACGCGCGCATCGGCGAAGCGCCACGGCCGCAGCCAGCGGCGGAAGTTGAACTCGGAGCTGGTCATGTAGAGAAACGCTGGATCTTCATAGGCATCGACCAGCAGCCCGCCCTGCTTCTCCGCCAGCCGGGTGATCGCCGCGCCTTCGTCCATCTCCAGCGTCGAACAGAGCCACTCGTTGCTGCCCTGGAATGCCAGCGCGTCGCAGGCGTCGAGCGAGATCTGCAGGTCGTCCAGCGTGGTCCACGGCGTGTACAGGATGTAGCCCAGCGTCTTGTGGCAGAAGAACGTCTCAGGAAAGTCGCGGTGGTAGCCGTCGATCTGCTCGAGGAAGGTCTCCACGCGCTCCAGGTCGATGGCCTTGTTGAAGCGCGCGTTCTCCGCCGGCGACAGGTTCTCGACGCCGACGCGGTGCAGGAACAGGCGGTGGCCGGTGGCGGCGAAGCGCTGCAGGGCACGGTCCAGCTTCTTGCGCGCGCCGATGACCTCGTCGATGCGCGGGTGGACATAGAACATCGAGGGCGGCAGGCCAAGCTCGATGACCAGCTCCGCGAACGCGTCGATGTGCGCGAGAATACGGCTGTCGTAGAGGTCGTAGTGCCCGACGCTGCGCGGAGAACGGCTGGGCAGCTCCGCCGCCTGCAGCTGCTCGCGCGCGAGATCCAGGGCGCTCGCTTGCGGCGCGCTGACATCGGGCATGGACCAGTTGCAGAAGGAGCAGCCGTGGCTGCGGCGCACGTCGGTGAGATCGACGCCTTCGTACAAGGGGTTGCGCGCGATGGCCTGGTGGTAGCCGCAAGGACGGCCGCCGAGCACCTTGAGCAGCGGCTGGACGCGCGCCAGGCCGTCGCCGAGCAGCGTCGCCGGGTAGCTCGGCGCGATGGCACCCACGAGCCAATCCTCTGGATTGACACCAGGAATCTGTGGAACGCCGAGCCAGTCGAGCAGCCAGCCGACGCGGAAGGAGAGGTCGTAGGCGCGCTGCACCTGCCCGAACGGCGGCGGCAAGGCCGGGTCGAGCGAGATGGTCGGGTCCACGCGCAGCAGCAGCGAATCCGGCGTCAGGAAGTACTGCGGCGCGGCCAGCAGCTGCAGGTCGGGCACGGCCGCGCGCAAGTCGGCGTCGAAGGCGTCCGGGCGCAGCTCGTTGAAGATCGCGTGGGTTGGCGCAAAATCGCGCGCCGCTTGGAGAAACGCGGAGAGGTCGGCGTCCGCCAGCTTGGCGACCGGGCGGCAGTCGCCATCGGCAGCGGCGACGATGGCCAGCTCCGCGCCGACGCATAGCCACAGGCACGGCAGCCCGGCCGCTTGCGCGACGCCGGCGTAGTATCAGTAGAACTTGGCGTTTTCCGTGCGGGAGCGCGGCTCCGAGATGAACTCGCACAAGAGCAGGCGCGGTTTCGCGTTGTCGGCAGCGGCCATCGCGTGTCCTTGTTCGTCGCGCCCGCAGGCTACCCTTGGCGAACCTCGGGTGTCCACTGCAGTGTCCAAGAATACCTGTCGGCAAGGCCAGTTTGCGCCAGCAGCGTCGCGACCTCCTTGCGCCAGCGCGCCTCGCTCGCCGCGCGCAGCGGCTTGTCCTGCCGCGCCCGCATCGCCAGCACCAGGATCTGCGCGAACACCGCGGTCGGCCTGGTCAATTGGCCGTGACCGTGCCACAGGCGCAGCGGCCCGACGCGGGCAAAGCCCGGCTCCTGCGCGCGCTGCCGGGCGATGAAGAAGGTCTGCCCGGCCGCGCCAACGCCGCGGCTCTGCACTTGAATGTGCAATTCTCCCAGCGTGTTGGGCGCGACGGGCGGCGGCGGTTGCGGCGCGGCGGTGGGCGGCGCCTCGGGCTCTGGCGGCGGCTCGGCAACGGCAGGCGGCGTCGCGTGCGCCAGCACGGCCGCGGTCGGCGCCTCGGGACCGAGCGCCACCACGGCAGCGACCAGGGCGACCGCGAGGCCGATGTAGTCCTCGGCGAGGGACTTGGGCAACCCCGCACGCCACTGACGGATTTCCGCGAACAGCGCATCCTGCGGCGCCAGCACGACCAGCGGCGACACCGGCTCCAGTCGCACCAGCAGCCGGTAGATGCGCTCGGTGCCGGCATCGGCAAAACGCCACGCCGCCTCGCGTTCATCGGGGCTCGTGCGGCACACCGCCAGCAGGTCGGCCGCCGCGCCGCGCGTGTCGACGCACAGGCCATCGTGGCGCGCCAGCTCGGTAATCGGAGCACCTTCCCACAGTTGCAGGCGCGTGCCGATCACCTTCTTGAGCCACTCCGGCCCCAGGCGCTGGGCCGCTTCGAGGTTGGCCTGCAGGTCCTGCGGCCGCGTCCACGGCGTGAAGAGAATGCCTGAGAAGTACGAGACATCGCCGGACGCGAAGGTGCCCGCGAAGCGCGCCTCCAGGTCCCGCATCCGCTCGTAGCAGGCCCAGATCTGCGCCTGGCTGATTCCCTTGTTGAAGCGCGCGTTTTCCACTTCGGAGAAGTTCTCCGCGCCGACCGAGAGCACGCGGATCCGGTGCCCTGCGGCGGCCAGCAGCGGCAACAGCGGCTCCAGGCGCCGCGCCAGCGCGAGCAGCACATCCACTCGGATCTTCACATGAAACGTCGCCGGCAGCAGGTTGCGCTCCAGCACGGCCGCGAACAGGCGCTCCAGCTCCGTGCTGACCCGCGTGTCGTCGAACAGGTAGGCGAACACCGCGCCAGGCTGCGCCGCGCGCTGGTGCGCCTCGATCTGGCGCAGCACGTGCTCGATCGGCGGCGTGCGCAGCCGGTACGCGTCGCCGGACGGCCGCAGGCAGAAGGAACAGCCGCGGTGGTTCTGCGCGGCCTCGCTCTCCAAGTGCTCGTAATGCGGATTGTTGGCCACGCGACGGCGGTAGGGGCAGTAGTTCTCGACGACCAGGCGCACCGGCTGACCGGTCTGCTCGGCGGCGTCGGGCGTCAGCACCTGCTGCGCGAAGCACGGCTGCGCGACATCGAGGAACAGCTCGTCCGCATGGGGCAGATCCTGCGCGGGAAAACCGAGCAGGTGCGCAATGTCCGCGACCGTGAAGTCGTTCTGGATCGTCCCGCGCAGGCTCAGCTGCTGCGGCCGCGGGCAGTGCGTCAGGTCGACGAGGCGCGCGGCGGGCTGGGCGGCGTGCAGGCGCGCGGCCAGCTCCGGCGTCGGGCGGTCGTGCATGACCACGACGTCCGGCGCAGCCGCGGCCAGCGCCTGGGCCAGCAGGGCGCGCCGATCCTCCGGCAGATCAATAACCTGCTGCGAATCCAGGTGGATGCAGTCCCGCGGCACGCCGATGACGACCCACTGCGCGTCCCAGCCGAGCTGCCGGGCCAGGCCGAGCAGGAAGGGAAAGTACTCGGCGCGCTGCTGGCGAAAGCGCGCGGCCGGCCGCGTCTCGACCAGGAGCACACGCGCGCCGGCTTGCTGCTGCGTCGGATTCGCCGCCATGGACCCCCTGCACCTGCCAGCGCGGGCGCGACGACAGGCTAGCAGCCGGTTGCGCAAACGCGCCACACCTTCCTGCGCGCGGCGCGGGAGGCTGGGATGACTGTGAGGCCGCTCCTAATAGAATCCTTAGCGTGTCCACAAAGATAGCGTCCACACAGGCAGCGTGGCGCGTCGACGGCAGCGCAGGCAGCGTCGGTCAAGGCCGCGCCCGATCGCGATCCCTCACATTTCCTCACACAATGTGTCGACATGTTGCAGGACGTGTGAAAAGATGTGTAGCCGTCACGCTGGACGGTCGCGGCTGGGGCCGCGGGGGAAGCCATGCACAGGGGATTCTTGCATACCGCCATCCTGGCGGCGCTGACGCTTTGCGTCGCCTGCGCGGCGGGCCCGGGTCATCCTGCCGCCGCGACCGCTGGACCGGCGTCCGCGCCGGGGCCCGACGCGGCGCAGGACGCTGGCCCGGCGCCGGATGCCGCGCCAGCCCCGGATGCCGCGCCGGCAGCGGACGCTGCGGCCGCGCTCGATGCCGCGGCGGTGGACGCTGTCGCAGCGGCGCAAGATGCCACCGCGGACGATCTGGCGGACGATACCTCGTCAACCCAAGCGGATGCCTCCGCCGATGTCGCGGCGGCTGACGCCGACGCCGCTGCGCAGGATGCTTCGCCCCAGGACGCGGCTCAAGATGGTTCGCCCTGCGGCGGCATGGGTGGCGCTGCCAAGGGTGCCGACGCGCAGGCCGGCGATGCCGCATCGGCGCAGGTGGATGTTGCGCCGGTCACGCAGCCGGAGCCGGCCACGCCGAGCTACGCGCCGGTGGATCTGGCGGCGCTGCCGTTTGCCGCGTTCACGGACGTGACGTCGGACTACACGTTCGGCAAATTCCTGCCGGGCAAATTCCTGCACGCCGCCTGCACCGTGGGCGCGGATCTCAACGGCGATGGGCGCGACGACATCGCCGTGGTGCGGCAGCTGTGGGGCACTGCGACGCTCGATGTGCTGCTGCTCAGCGACAAGGGCGTGCAGCACGTGACAACGGCGCTGCCGGCGGCGGCGCAAGGGAGCAAGATCGGCTGTTCCGCCGCGGACATGGACGATGACGGGCAGCTGGACATCCTCATCGCGACGGCCGCGGGCTACGTGCTGATGCGCAACAAGTCGGACGGCAGCTTCGAGGACCAGACGGACGCGATGTTGCCGCCGATGATGGACTTTGCCGCGCAGTCGGCGGCGATGGCCGACTTCGACGGCGACGGCAAGGCCGAGCTGCTGGTGGGCGCCGGCGATTTCTACGGCGATTGCGGGACCTTCCAGTGCAGCTACACGGCGAGCGACCTGGTGTGCAAGAGCAGCGCGGCCGAGCCGGCGCCGGAGGCCGTGCAGGACCGGATGTGGCAGCGCAGCGGCGCCAACTGGTCGGACGTCACCGCGAAGTGGGCGTTGCCGGCTGGCGGCTGGCGCACGATGGTGAGCGCCGTCGACCTCGACCAGGACGGCGCGATGGATGCGCTGGTGGGCAACGACGTCGGCGACCATTTCCTGCTGCGCGGCGAAGGCGATGGCTTCAAGAAGTACGGGACCGACATCGGCTTTCTCCCCAGCGGCGACAGCATGGGCTGGGCGGTGGGCGACTTCAACGGCGATGGCCTGCTCGACGTCTTCATGGCCGACGCCGGACCGTCGCCGCTGTACATCCAGAAGCCGGCACCTGACGGCAAGCCATTGTTCTTCGAGGATCAATCCGTGCAATGGGGCGTCGCGGCGGCGACCCACGACCTCGTGGCGTGGAACCCGATCGTCGCCGATTTCGATCAGGATGGCTGGCTGGACATCTATGTGGGCACCAGCGGCATGGCCCAGAACGGCGGGCTGGCGCTGCTCAGCGCCTGCAAGTGGCCGACCAGCAAGACGACCCAGGGCGATCTGTGGCTGCACAACCTGGGCGGCAAAGGCTTCGAGGCGCTGCGCACGCCGGTGCCGCAATGGCAGGTGGCGAGCTTCGAGCCGCTGGCGGAGACCGCGCTGGACATCGATGGCGATGGCGACCTGGACGTGCTGCAGGTGCGGCCGGGCGGCGCGGTGCGGGTGCTGCGCAACGATCTGGCGGCGCCGGGGTCATCGGTGATCGTCCACGTGGTCGGCGCGCCCGGCAATCGGCTCGCGGTGGGCGCCCGCGTGGGCGCGCAGGAGGGCGGCAAGGGTGTCGTGGGCCGCGTGCAGGGGACGACGGGCAGCGGCGGCGCCGGCCGCTGGGACGTGCACATCGGCGTGGGCACGGCCCAGCAGCTGGACGCGATGACGGTGACGTGGCCATGCGGCACCAAGACCGTGCTCGGCGACGTCAAGGCCGGCAGCAAGCTCACCGTCACGTTTCCCTGAGGCTGCTGGCTATGCCTGCGCCGCCAGCCGCGCGCGCCAGGAGCCGATGCCGCCCAGCAGCGACCCGAGCGTCACCGGAATCAGCGCCAGCACCAGGTTGGTCAGCGACTCGCTGATGCCGAGCATGGCGATGGTGCTCTGCTCGGCGGCCGGCGCGTGCTGGATGTACTTGAATGTCGTGATGATTCCCATGGTCGTGCCGAGCGCGCCCGCCGCCAGGGTGGCCAGCCCGAGACCGATGAGCAGCGGCACGTACTCCGCACGCGGCGCAAGCGCATGGCGCACTGCGAGCACGAGCGCCGAGACACCGAACAGCAGCGTCGGCCACATGCCGAACCCGCCTTCGCGAAAGAACATTGTGATGGATTGCATGGTTCCCTCCCTTTGCGCTGGCGGTCGCAAAGATGCGCCGCGCTGCAGCATGGACGCGTCAGGAGGCCGGCGGATCTGTGAAGGATTGTGCGGCTACTTGCTCAGCCAGGCAACGCGCACCCGGCCGTAGAACGGAAACGGCTGGTCATCCGCCTTGGCGTCGATGGCCGTCGGCGCGTCCTGATCCGCGCCCGGCCGCAGCACCAGCGGCACGTAGGCATCGATCATCGGCGGGTGATCCGCCTGCAGCCCCGGAGCATCGGTCGACAGGCCCATGCCCTGGACAAGCTTGATGATCTCCTTGCGCACGTCGATCGACTGGCCGAGCTGGCCGCCCGCCGAATCCGACAAGCCGGCCCAGTCCCACGGCGTCGCCGCGTACGGCAGGTCCATCGGCTGGTAGTCGGCGCCCATCGTCGCGACGAAACGCACGCAGCCGTTCTGCTCGTCGGGCTCCGCCGTCACCGTCACGCCGGTGCGCGTCGTGAAGCGCCAGGTCGCGTCCAGCTTGGCGCCCGCCGGCCGCGGCATCGGCGCGCACACGAGCCAATCGAGCTTGTCGAAATGGTTCGCGATCATCAGCGCGTGCGAGGTCAGGTTCGGGATGTTGCCGGCCACGGCGTTCACCACCGCGGTCACCAGACCGTGGGGAAACGTCTCGGTCGTGTCGTCGTCGAAGCGCTTGGTATCCGCGAAGTTCGTCGCCATCGTCACGTCCTGGTTGAACAGGAGCGAGGAGCGGTACGGCAGCACATACGCCATGGAAATCGTGGTCTTCGGGTCCGCGGTGCGCGCATAGGCGGAGAACGTCGGCGGGTGCATCTCCGTGCCGTAGGGCGGGTGGCCGCAGTCGAGGATCCACACGCCGCGGTGCAGCACGCGATCGCCAGGTTTCTGCTGGAATCCCAGGCTGATGCGCGGCGAGATGCGCCGCTCGTACTCCGCGTGCAGCATGCCGTACGCGCCTTCGCCGGAATCGTGCTCGACACCGGACAGGAACACGTACGGCGCGTCCAACTGCACGTCCGCATTGAAGTCCGAGCCGAATGGATGGTCGGCGAGCACGTCGCCGTCGCCGTCGCTCGCGCTCAGCAGCTCCCCCGCCAGATCCCACTCCGGCTGCGACAGCGAGCGGTGCTTGGGGTTCGGGTCCGTGCCGGGCACCACGGGCGCCCAGTGGAACTCGACCTCTGGATTCTTGATACCTTGCTTGAACAGCTCCCCGATGTACTGGCGCGTCGGATCCGCAGCGCACGCCTTGGGATCCGGGATGTCGAACCCCGCGGGCAGCAGCGCCGCGTTGTGGTCGATGGCCGTGTTGCCCTGCCAATCGAGGATCGGCCGATCCGGCGGCAGCAGCGTCGATGCGTCCGGCCCCACGTCCGGCGCGCCGCTCGCCGCATCGGTGGTCGCCGGCTTCGGGTTCGACTTCGCCGTCGTCTGGCCGCAAGCCAGCACAGGCACAACGGAA
>CAIXAA010000666.1 GCA_903917305.1 uncultured Myxococcales bacterium
CTTGAAAAGGGTAGGGACAGGCTTCCATGCCTGTCCGCGTTGAGCATCGGATGCAACCCTTGCGCGTCGCGCCCTCCCCCCGTCATCCCGAGGGCAGGACCTCCGTTGCCAGCACGACTGTCCATCCGAGGGACCCGCCGCGCTTGCGCGGCTCGCCGCCTTGGCCGCCTGTGCGCCACGAGGACAGTATTCCGCGGCACTTCCAGGATCCCCAACGCCGCGTATCCCGTTTCGCATCGATCGAAGTGCACCTCCGAACGGCTGAGGTGCTCCTCCGAGCGCCTGAACCGCCCTTCCGAGCGGCCGAGGTGCCCCTCCGAGCGCCCGAACTGCCCTTCCGAGAGGCCAAGGTGCCCCGCCGAGCGATTGAACTGCCCTTCCGAGCGGCCAAGGTGCCCCGCCGAGCGACTGAACCGCCCTTCCGAGAGGCCAAGGTGCCCCTCCGAGCGCCTGACCTGCCCTTCCGAGCGGCCGAGGTGCCGCGGCGAGCGACTGAACCGCCCTTCCGAGCGGCCGAGGTGCCCCTCCGAGCGCCTGACCTGCCCTTCCGAGCGGCCGAGGTGCCGCGTCGAGCGCCTGATCTGCTCTTCCGAACGGCCGCCGCGCACTGCCGCTCAAGCTGGCGTGCCGTTGCCGCCATTGCCATTGCTCGCACTACCGCCGCCACCGCCGCGGCGCAGCGTGCCCAGCTCCACGCCGAGCGCTGCCAGAATGTCCGGGCGGTCCTTGAAGCGCACCTTGGCAATCGCCCACCACATCCCAAGCCAGTCGATGAACGCCTCGCGGTCGCTGATGTTGGTCTTGGTCGCGCCGGTCTCGTGCCCGCGCTCCGCATTCGCCGTGCCGCGCGCCAGGTCCCACGCGTCGAGCAGCGCCTGGCCGACCTTGGCGTCCTCCGCCGACAGGTTGAACGGCAGCAGCACCGGCTGCACCGCCTTGCTGCCCAGGAAGGAAACCATCTCCGTGGCCGACGTGCGCAGGCCGCCCAGCGTCAGCAATTCCTGCAGCGTCGGCAGCGCCGACAGTTGCATGGCAAAACCGTTGCGCTTGAGGCCCAGCAGCTCCGCATGGTGGTCGCGCACCCACTGCCGCAGCGCGTCCGCTTGCGCCTCCGAGGCATCGACCTGCTTCTTGCGGTTCGGGCGGGCACCGGCGCGGGTCTGCTCGCTGGCCTTGAAGTTGGCGTACAGCTGCGCGCCGCGCGCGCCGTGGTCCTCGACCAGGACCTTGCCCTTGTCGTCCTTCTTGCCGCTGTAGTTGCGCTTGTTGAGTTCGGCCAGGGCATAGGTCGCGAGCTCGGTCTTGCTGGCGAGGAACGTGAGCCAGAGGTTGCCGCGGTCGAGCTGGCCGGGGATGTCGTACTGCTGGACGGCAGCCATGAGTGCCTCTTGGCGCGGGGAGTTGCCGCAGGTGCGGCAATCCTCTTTCAGGTCGGACGGTGGTCAAGTTTCCTTTGTCATGGGTTTGTCATGAAGGGGGGCGAATCCCGCGCTGGTGCTGTGGCGGGCTTGGCCAGCGTGATTCAGGGCTTCTCTCGAACGGCGGCTTGACCGTTGTCGCCGCGCTTCCTAGGCTCCGCGCCCTCGGTGCCAGCGGACAGCCTTGTCGCTTGCGCCGAATTCGAGGTGCGATGGGGCAGCACCGGCGTGCAGCACAGTGGATCCTGTTTTGTCTCGGTATCTGGCTTGCGCCAGCGGCCTGGGCAGCCGACGGCGTGATTCCGCCCGGCGCCGAAAGCCACGTCTTGCACCTCCTGCTGCCCTACGTGCACCGCGGAGCTGTCGGACCCGGTGCGCGCCTGACCGACATTGCCATCGAGCCCCGCCGCGTCCTGCTGACGCTGGCGACGCCAGCGTCCGAGACCGCCCAGGTCTCGCTGCGACCGCAGTCCTTTGGCACTGGGCATTCCTTTGCCAGCGAAGCGCTGCCGACCAGCTCGCCCGTGCTGCGTGAGGCACAGGCCCGCTTGTTGGCCGCTGTTGCCGTCAATGACGACGGACGCCTCTTGGCTGTGCCCCCGCGGGTCTGCTCGCCTGGGCGCTGATCGAGCCGAAGCCGCGCTTGCCCGCGCGCACCATGTGGCTGGCCGGCGCCGCCGCGCTGGCCTTGATCATTCCGGCCGGCATCGCCTGGCGGGCCTCGGCCTTGACCAGGTTCGCTGACCCGGCACTGTGGCTGCCGCAGCTGCGCTCGCTATGGCTGCAGCCCGACTGGAGCCCTCGCACGCTATGGCCGTTGCCCGTTGCCGGCTGGGCAGGCCTTGCGCTAGGTCCTGGTGGGCGCATCGCCTGGAACCGCGCGCTGCCGCTAGGTGCCGGCCTCCTCGCCTTGGCCTGGACCAGTCATGTCGTGGTCGCGTGCATCGCGGACGCCTTGCGCTATCAATCCGTGCTTGCCGCGCCGATGGTCATGGGCGTTGCAGCGGTTCCCTTGTGCTGGCAGCGCTGCAATGGCTGGCGTTGCCAGGTCCCCAAGGGTGTCGCCCTCGCGCTCGCCTGTGCGTCAGTCTGGGTCACGCTGCACCCCATGGCAGGTGACTCGGCGCTGAGCGCCGATGCGCGGGCGTGGCACGCCCTTCGCGAGGCATTCGAGCATCAGCGCGCTCCGTTGACCTTCATCTCCATCCCGCCAACGGCCGGCCAGATGGACGCCCAACCGCCTGTCGGGCGATGGAGTCTCAACGGACCGACGAGCCAGTCGATCGATACGGCCATGGCCGATGCACTGTGCCAGCGCGGCATCGGTTTGCCGGCCGGATCCTGGCTGGTCTACATGCCCGAATGCGACGCAGTCACGCGCGGCGCCTGTGCGGCCCTGGACCGCTTCGCCGGCACGCAGGCATGGCGCAGGTCAACCCCAGCGCTCGCGCCTGAGCCGGGCTTCGAGATCGCGGAATTTGTCCGTTTCACTCGACAACCTTCGATCCGGGTCGTGGCTGCGCGCTGTCCGTAGTTGGTCGCAATGTCGAGGCAGTCTTCGCCGATGCCGTGCGCCGTGTTGCGCGGCGCTGGATGCGCAGACCATCCGCATCAGCTTGGAGAACGAGTGGTCGGGCGCTGTCACGGCCCTGCACGTCTCGCCCAGGGATCGGCTCATCCGCGCGCTCGCGCCCGCCTACCCCTGCTTCCACTGCCAATAACAGACCTTCGGCGATTCGATCTCCCCCGACTTCTTCAACTTGGCCATCACCTTGTCGACCTCCTTGCGGTCGACGGCCGTGCCTTCCGCGACCTGGCCGGCGCTGACCGGCTTGGGCGCCGTCTTGAAGAAAGCGATGATCTTCTGTTCGTTTTCCATGGTTCCTCCTCCATCGGTGCGCGAATCGTTGCGGTACAGGCCCGGACAGGGGGCCGCCCGCGCCGAATCGTTCTTGCGCCGCACCAGGTTGTCAAGCTGCCGCGCTGCCTTGAGCCGCGTCACGGCACGGCCGCGTTGACACGCTTTCGGCCGTGGGCGACGCTGCCCGGCCAGGAGGGCCATGCGACACGGTGTGCGGATCTGCGGATGCTTCTTGGCCTTGCTCGTGCTGGGCGGCTGCAGCGGCGGCGACGAACTGGCGCGCGGACCCGAGTCCGTCGACGTTGCGGCACCTGTCGACGCGCCGGACGCCAAGCCTGCGGGCCCTGACGCAAAGCCCTCTGCCGACGTCGTGGCCCAGGATCTCGCTGCCGATACGGCCGCGGCGGATCAGCTTGGCGACGCGGCCGCGGATGTTGCGGATGCCGCTCCCGATGCGGGCATGGATGCCGGGGATGCCGCCAAGGCCGACGTTGCAGCGGACGCCGCGGCGCCCGTGGATGCCGCGGTGGATGCGATCGCGCCCGTCGATGCGGTGGTGGACGCAGCAGCGCCGATGGATGCCGCCGCGCCTGTCGATGCGGTGCCAGCCGTGGACGCCAAGGCGGAAGCCGACGCGCCGCTGCCGCCGGACCTTTGCGCTGGCGTCACCTGCCCGGCCTTCCTCTGCGCCACGCAAGCCTGCGACCCGGCGACCGGCCAGTGCGTCGCGACCGCCAAGGCTGCCGGCACGGCGTGCGAGGACGGCGACGCCTGCACCAGCCCGGACACCTGCAGCGGCGGCATCTGCATGGCCGGACCGGCGCCGAGCTGCGACGACGCCAACGCCTGCACCAACGACGCTTGCCTGCCAACCACCGGCTGCCAGCACGCCGCCAGCGCCGGCCCCTGCGACGACGGCAACGCCTGCACGCTCGCCGACACGTGCAGCGCCAGCGTGTGCCTGGCGGGCGCGGCGACCGTAAACTGCGACGACAACGACCCGTGCACCAACGATGTGTGTGACGCCAAGACCGGCGCCTGCGGCCACGTCGCCAACGCTGCACCGTGCGACGACGGCAACGCGTGCACGCTGGGCGACAGTTGCGGTGCCCTGGGCTGCAGCGGCAATCTCGACTGCACGTGCGCACTTGCGGCCGGGCAGACGCCTGCGACGGTGGAAGATTGCGATACGCCCTTTGACGACAATTGCGACGGCAAGGTCAACGAAAGCGCCGTCTGCGGGGCGACGCAGTACAAGTTCGCCGCAATACCAGAGTGCGCCTTCACCTGTTATTACGACGAAGCCCACGACATCGCGGTGAGCGGCGACGCCGCCAATCCTGCCGGATTCGACGTGTACGCGACCGGCCAGTTGTTCGACGGCGTCAAGGGCGTCGATGACTGGGCGGCAGACACCGGCAAGGGCGCCGCCTTCGAGTGGGTCGCGTGGTCCACCGCGCAACCCATGGTGACGGTGCAGTTTCCCAAGCCGCGCTACGTCACGCTGGTGCGCATCGGCCTGGACAACTGGCAGGGCGGCGCGGTGGTGCAGCCGCCCGGCATCCGCGTGCGGGTGAGCCTGGACGGCCTGGCGTGGAGCGCGCCGCAAGTGTTCACGCTGGCGGACCAGACGATGCCGGCGATTGCCGCCGGCAAGCGCGGCGACGTGACGCTGCCGCTGGCGCTGCAGGTGGCGAAGTACGTGGAGATCAGTTTCCTGTCGCCGGGGACCTGGACGTTCGTCGACGAGTTGGCGTTCGACTGATCGCAGCGCGCATCACGGCGCGGTCAAGTTCAACTTGCTGCCCGCGGCAATAGCCTGCACTTTCGTCTGCTTGCCATCGGGCCAGATCACGGTCAGCACGTCGATCTGCGCGGCGGCTCCCAAGCCGAAATGCACGCGCCATTGGCCATTCCCGCCAAAACCGGAATCGCCAATCATCTGCCGCACGACGTTTTTGCCGCTGATCTGCGCCGTCAACCGCGCGCCAATTGCATAGGTGTTGCCCGGCTTGCCGACCAGCCGCACCAGGACCGACGTGCCCGGCTGCGCCAGATCATTGCGCAAGACCCGCACGTTGCCGCCGCGCCGCACCTGCACGATGTCCAAGTCGCCGTCATCGTCGATGTCCACCGCCGTCTGCGCCACGCCCACGAAATCGCTGGTTTGCGGGAAGGGGATCGCGGTCTTGAACGCCTCGAACCCCTTGCCGCCCTGGTTGCGCAGGAACAGGTCATGTTGCGGCACGAGGATCTTCGGCTGACACATCGCGAGGTTGACCAGCGCCCCACCCGGCGCGATCGCCGCAATGCCCAGGTACACATCGAGCCAACCATCCTGGTCGAAGTCCACCAGCAGCGGATTCCACGCGCTGACGTCGTGCGTCACCTGCGCCAGCCCCCACGCCACCGAACTATTCGTGAACGAAATCGGCAGCCCCACCGGCGCCGGCTGCTGGCGGTAGAGCGGCAGCGGGCCGGCATCGCCCATCATCACGTCGAGCAAGCCGTCGCCGTCCAGGTCGCCAATCCCCCAACCCATGTGGTGCGCGTAGCCGAGAAAGCCGATGTCGGTCGCGTACTTCTTGAAGCCGCCCGGCTCGTTGTGCAAGAAGAAGTGGTCGCTCTTGTCGTTGCCCACCAAGGCGTCCATCTTGCCGTCCTGGTCCAAATCGACCGCCGTCACTTCGGTCAGCCAGCCGCCGGGCGGCAGTTTCCAGGCGGCGGTCGCGTCGTCGAACTGGGCACCATTGCGAACGAACATGCGGTCTTGCATCGACGCATCCGCGGCCAGCTTGGCCTTGCTGGCGCAATAGAAATCGTCGGCCGTGTATTGGCAGTCCATGTCGTTGCATTGCCCGTAGAAGCCGCCGGCGCCGACCAGGAGTTCGTTGCTGCCGTCGCCGTCGAAGTCCGCCCACGCGGCGGAGCAGGCGCTGAAGTCCATGATCGGCGGCAACATGGCGCTGGTC
>CAIXAA010000667.1 GCA_903917305.1 uncultured Myxococcales bacterium
CGAGCAGGATCCGCTGTACGACGACGCGGTGCGCGTGGTGACCGAGGCCAACCAGGCTTCGGTCAGCTTCCTGCAGCGCAAGTTGGGCATCGGCTACGGGCGCTCGGCGCGCATTGTCGACGCGATGGAGAGCGCGGGCCTCGTCGGTCCCAGCCGTGGACCGAACAAGCCGCGCGAGATCCTGGCGAATCACCTGTAGGCGAATGGGCCGGCGCACGGCCGCGATCCGCCGCCGTCGCTTGAACAAACCACGCGAGACCGCTACAACCTGCGCGTCGATCGGCAGCCGCAGCGGTGTGCGCGGAGCGGCCCCGACCACGTGCCCCAATCGCTGGGCAGGAGATCGCCATGAAGCGCTTGCTCTGGCTTGCAGTTGCCTTTGTCGCCGCTTGCAGCTCGCCCACCCCCGCCGGCGCGCCCGCCACCTTCTGCCAGGACGGCCAGGCCGTGTGCAAAGGCAACGCGGTCGCGACGTGCAAGGCTGGGACATCCTACGACGTCACCCCCTGCGGCGAGTCCAAGTACTGCACCGGCGGCACCTGCAAGCCGGTCGTGTGCGAGAAGGGCAAGCTCAGCTGCGACGGCAAGAACGTGATGGCCTGCCCGGAGGACGGCTCGGCCGACCCGTCGGTGCTCAAGACCTGCCCGATCAAGTGCCTGGCCGGCACCTGCGTCGGCAACTGCAACGACGGCGAGACGATGTGCGGCTGGAAGTCGCTGCTGATGTGCATGAGCGGCAATTGGAGCGCGCAGGCGTGCGGCGCCGGCCAGATCTGCGACGCCAAGCAGAAGAAGTGCATCGACCGCGCCTGCACGCCGACGGACCAGCAGTGCACGTCGGCCAGCGCGCGCCAGATCTGCTCGATCACGGGCGACAAGTGGCAGCCGGCGAGCTGCGGCGCGGGCGAAGGCTGCTTTGACGGCGTGTGCCGCACCCTGGTCAAGGGCGGCGAGAAGCCGGACGCCGGCACGACGGTCAAGGACGTCGCGACCAGCGGCGGCGATGCGACGGTGAACCTGGATACCAAGGGATTCATCGACATCGGCAAGAAGGAGATCATCCTCGAGCAGAATGACCTCTTCACGGTGACGCTCAGCGAGACGGCGACGCCACCCGCGGGCACGGCGCCGATGACGTTCGACTTCTCGAGCGCGAACTACAACTCGATCTCGAAGATGCTGCAGATCTCGGGCGATTCCGGCCTCAACAAGCTGGAGATCCAGATTGCGCCGATCGAGGAGTTCCAGACCGGCACCTTCACGGCGGCGGGCGGTGAGGCGGCGGACGCGAAAGTGCTGATGAACGATGGCACCACCGACCCGGCCAAGGTGCAGTGGAAGTACCAGCAGGCGGATTACACCATCAATCTCACGGCATTTGACGACGTCGGTGGCCGCATCCAAGGCACCTTCAGCGCGCAGCTGATCGACGCCACCGACAAGACCAAGAAGCTGTACCTGGTGGACGGTTCCTTCGACATCAAGCGCTCGAATTGACGCGCCTTCTTGGTTTGGATGGAGGCAGCGTGGCGGAGCCGCGGGCCAGCGAAGCGGTCTACATCCACGTCTCGCCGCAGGAAATCCGCGCAGCGCTCGTGCATGACGGCCGCGTGTCGGAGTTGCAGGTCGAGCGCACCGCCGGCAAGGGCCTGTCGGGCAACATCTACCGCGGCCGCGTCAGCCGGGTGATCCCGAGCATGGACGCGGCGTTCGTCGACATCGGCCTGGAGCGCATGGCGCTGCTGCACGCCTCGGACGTGTGGCTCGAAGGCGTGACGCAGCCGCAGCCGGTGGACGAGGAAGAGGGCACGCCGCCGGTGCGCAAGGCGACGCAGCCGATTGGCCGGCTGCTGACGCCCGGCCAGCAGCTGATGGTGCAGGTGGTGCGCGAGCCGGTGGCCAAGAAAGGGCCGCGCGTCACGACGTTCATCTCGCTGCCCGGCCGCAACGCGGTGCTGTTGGCGCGCGATCCGCACTGCGGTGTCTCGAAGATGATTGCGGATCCGGTGGAGCGCGAACGGCTCCTCGGCATCGTGCGGCGGCTGTGCCCGGCGGGGACGGGCGCGATCGTGCGCACGGTGGGCGAAGCGGCGACCGAAGCGGAGATGGCCGAAGATCTGCGGCTTCTGGTGGCGCAGTGGGAGGACATCCGCACCCGCTACGACTGCGCTTCGGGGCCGAGCTTCATCTTCGATGACCTGGATCTGGTGCTGCGCGCCCTGCGCGACATGGTCGGGCCGCACACGGGCGTGGTGTGGATCGACGATGCGGCCGAGCAGAACCGCGTCGAGACGTTCGTGCGACGCTTCCATCCGGAGGCGCGGCCGCAGGTGCGGCTGTACGAAGGCACGGTCGGGCTGTTCGAGGCGCACGGGCTGGACGCGGAGGTGCGCCAGGCGGTGGAGCCGCGCGTGCACCTCAAGTCGGGCGGCGAGCTGGTGATCAGCCGCACCGAGGCGATGACGGTCATCGACGTGAACTCCGCGCGCCAGGTGGGCCGCGAGGCGCTGGGCGACGCGCTGCTGGCGCTGAACCTGGAGGCGGCCAAGGAAGTCGCGCACCAGCTGCGGCTGCGCAACGTCGGCGGCCTCGTGATCGTCGATTTCGTCGACATGAGCCGCAACGAGGACAAGCGCAAGCTGGAGACGGCGTTCGCGGAGGAGCTGGCGCGCGACCGGGCACGGGTGCGCGTGGGAAGGCTCAACGAATTCGGCACGATCCAGCTGACACGCAAACGGATGCGCGAGAGCATCTACGAGCGGCTCACGGAGCCCTGTCCGGTCTGCAAAGGCCGCGGCTATGTGCGCAGTTCGAGCGATCTCGCGATCGAGGCGCTCACGAGGCTGCGCACGGCGATCGAGGCGGCTGGCGGGCGCACGCCGGCGTTCAAGGTCCAGGTGCCGGTGCGGGTGGCGGCGATCCTGAACGACCAGCTGTCGGGCGCGCTGCGCGATCTGGAGCGGCTGCACAAGGTTCGCATCGAAGTGGCGGATCAGGCGCACTTGAAGGCGGGCAGCGGCGACGTGCGGCTCGTCACCGGCGCGGAGCCGGCGGCGGCGGAAACGGCCGCCCAACGATAGGCCGGATCGCCGGACTTTACGTCTCCAGCCGCAACCATTCCGCCAGATCGCAGGCGACCTTGCTGCGGTTGTCCATGCGGCGCAGCGGCGGCACGGCGCGCCGGCAGCCAGGTCCAGCGAAACGACAGCGCGGATGAAAGGCGCAACCCGTTGGCGGACTTAGCGGGCTAGGCACCTCACCACCGAGCACCCGCAGACCGCGCCGCCGCGCTTCGGTCGGATCGGCCAGCGGCACGCTGTCGAGCAGGGCGCGCGTGTAGGGATGGCG
>CAIXAA010000668.1 GCA_903917305.1 uncultured Myxococcales bacterium
CCGGCTGCGCCGAGGGCGCAGCAGCCGACCTTCCACAGGAAGTCGCGGCGGCTCGGCTCGGGTGCGGCACCAACAGCAGAAACCTCTTGATCTTTCTTCATGTCCGCCATCACTGCACCTTGACTTCGATCTTCACCGGCTGGCCCGCGGTCACCGTCACCGGGATGTCGGCAGCCTTGAGCTTCTCGTTCCACACGCCGAGCGTGTACTGGCCGGCCGGCAGGCCATCGAGCTTGAAATTCCCGGCCTTGTCGCTCACCGCGAACCACGGCGTGTCGAGCACCACGACGAACGAAATCATGTCATCATGCACATGACAGAGTTGCCGATAAGTGCCTGCTTTCGTGAACACATGTTTGCGTGTCTCGCCTTGCGGCCAGGTACCGAGATCGTACTTCTCGCCGTCGATCGTGTAGACGTTGTGCGCCACCGGGTCGGAGTTCTTGAACTCGACGGTCCAGCCCTTCTGGATCGGCAGCACGCGCGGTACGAAGACGAGGCCCTTCTGGTCGAGCAGCACGGTCTTGGTGGTCGGCGGCGCCGGCGGGCCCTGCTTGACGTAGACAATGGTATTTGCTTTGAATTTCGGAACGGGCGCCGCAATGGTGCCGCTGATGCTCTCGGCGAAGGCCGGCGCGCACAAGGTCGAGCCAAGGCCGGCGAGGCTGATCACGGCGACGATGGCCCGGACGATACGTGGAAAGTTCATGGGTTCCTCCAAGGATCAGAAAGCGGTGGCAAACGAGAAGCTGGCCGAACGGAAGTCGGTGGTGGTCGTGGCGTCCTTGCCGATTTCGCCCTGCAACCGCAGGAGAATGTTCGGGCGCACGACGAAGCTGGCGAGCGCGGTGCCGAGCCAGGCGGTATCGACCTTGTTGTCGTGCGTGTTGCGTGAGGCCTCGGCGCGCAAGCTTGGGAAAGCAAAGGCGCTGGTCACCCAGGTCAGTTCGCCGAACAGCAGGTCCACATCCTGCGCCTGACCCGCCGCCAATGTGGGCTGGTCGTGGTGCTCGCGGGCCGCGACGACGTCGAGCAGAATGTCGTCGAAGATCACGTGCACGTCCGCTCCGGCACGCAGGAAGTCGTCGAAGTGCGCGCCTTCGATGGACGCCTTGCCCGAGTAGGCCGAAGCGCCGACCAGGATGCTGCGCTCACGCCACGCGGCGGAACCGGCCTGCGCGTCGAGGCCGTCCAGGCGCATGCCGCCCAGCTTGTACTCGGCGCGGCCGTAGAAGTCCTTGCGCAAAAGGCGTTGATTGACGGCGCCTTCCTGGTCCGGGATCGCGTTGTCGACGGCGCCCAGGGCCCAGCCGATGCGGCCAATCGCCACGCCGGACAGCTCGATGCCGGTCTTGTTCGGCTCCAACATCGCGGGGTTGTTGCCGACCGACGTGGTCGTGAGGCGCAACTGGTGGCCGTAGATGCCGCGGTGGATGGAGACGCCGTGCAAGGTCGGCTCGAAGCGGCCCATGCGCACGTGCAACGCGGTCGCGCCCAGGGGCGTGAGGTTGAGCCAGCCGCGCTCGACCGAGATCGGCTCGTGGCCGCCGACGTCGACAGACGCGAAAACAGAAGCGATTTCGCCGATGGAGCCGCCAGCGCGCATGCCGACGTGGCCGCCCATGGTGTCGAGGCTGGCCTTGCCGTTGTTCGCGGCGGCCGACGCGATGGGCATGCCCATGCTGTCGACCTTGGCGCTGCTGCCGAGGACGGTCATGTGGCCTTCGGGCATCGGGCCGTAGCTGGCCTTGCCGTCGACGACCAGCGAGAGCGGAAGAATGCCAGGCAATTCGCCCGGCCAGACAGCCTTGGGCCATTGCTCCTTCATCGCGTCGTTGCCAAGGGCGATGGGCTCCTGCTTCTCCGCGGTGGCGTCGCCGCCGCCTGGAAAGCGAAAGCCGTTGCGGCGAAAGGCTTCGCCGAAGGGGGTCAAGCGCGGAAATGCGAGGTGGCAGGTCTGGCAGGACGTCTGGTAGCGACGGGCAAAAGCGGGAATCGCGTGGGCGCTGGCGGTGATGCCGAAGACGAAGAGCGCCGTGGCCAAGGCGGTGAGGCGGGAGAGCGCGGGCATGGAAGGACTCCTGGGGCGGCGGCTTGCGCAGTGGCGCGGCCAGACCGGGCTGGCGCGACCGATGCGAAGTCGGCGGTGGATGCAACTGAGGGATTCGCAGCGGAAAAACGACGAGCTTCTGCCTAGATGCGCAGCACTCGTGTTTGCAGGTAGACGGGCGCGCCGAAGCCGCTTGGGGGGCCGCCCGAGTCGAGGATCTCGGCAGCGGCCACGTTGGCGCGGCTTGGGGCGAAAGGCGCTTGGGGAACGAGGAGATCCGACGTCGCGCGCGTCGGTTCACGCAGCTCCGGCAGCGTGTTCTGCGCGCCGAGGGTGCCGCGCAGGGCATGCGCTTCGGCGCCGCAGCCACACGGGAATGACGCGGCGCGGATGCGGGTGCGCGGGTCCGCGGCTTCGGCTTTGGCGGCTGCGCGGGCGCAGCAGGGGTGGACGTGGGCAGTGCTGGCCCCGCGCACGCCGAGGACCTGGCTGACCGGGCAGGAGCCGCACAGGCAGTACTGTTGCAAGCCCGCGAGCTGGGCAAACAAGACGATGCCCGCCAAAGTGGTCCACATGCGCCGGGAGATGGAGACTGATCGGCGTGTCGTCATGGACTTGCAGCCGATCAGTCAATGGACCGGCAGCG
>CAIXAA010000669.1 GCA_903917305.1 uncultured Myxococcales bacterium
GGTGCACGACGCCATCGGGACCCGCGGCGCATGCAGGCGGTTGCCGTGGCCCGAAGCGGGAACGGTCTGGTTGCTCAGCACATAGGCGCGGAACATGTCCGCGGCTTGTTCGAGCGTCTGCTTGTGGCACGCCTGGCACGCGACCTTCTGGTGCGCGTCCTGGGTCCAGAACAGGTACTGGTCCTGCGTGACGTGGCACTGCGCGCAGTAGCGCGGGTCGGTCTGGATGAAGTTCGCGGTGGAGCGCCAGGTCCCGTACATGGCCACGAGCACCGCCGGGACAAGGCCGAACAGCGTCAGGCGCCAGGCACCTGCCGTGAACGGCCATCCCGGAGGTGGATCAGTGGCATCCCGCACGAGACTCCTTGCAGATCAGTCGTGGCAGTTCCCACAGCTCTCCCGGCCCTTCCGAGCGTCCTTCCGAATCGTGACTTGGAAGTGCCCCTCGAATGCGTGGCAGACGTGGCAGTGCCCGGCGTTCTCCTCCTGGTGGAGCGTATGCGAAAATTCCTCGGTTGGCTTGCCCTCGGGCGCGCCAGCCGCCGCCGCAGCGGCCTTGGGCTTGCCTTTGCGGTAATGCTCGATGTTGTGGCAGCCAAAGCAGGGCAGCCGCTCCAGCCGCGTGGCCGCCTTCTTCGGCGCAGCCTCGGCTGCCACCGCCGCAGGGTGGCCGCCGGCAGCCACCTGCGCCCGCAGCGCCGTCTGGACGAACAAGCCGACGAACACCACGGTCCCGACCACGGACAGCAGGGTGACAACGCGTTTGGCTTTCATGACGCCCTCTTCTCGGCCGCCTCGTCTGCCGCCTTGACCTCCACGGTCGCCGGGGCAGCCAGGCGAGCCTTGGCCTTGGCTGCTTGCAGCCAGGCCTCGTGCTCGGCGGCGTGCTCCTCCGCGTGCTCCTCCATGCTCATGCGGCCGGTCAAGAACACCCACGACATCGGGAACACCGCGGGCCGCAGGTGCACGTTGTAGAAGTGCCACACGAAGATCGCCAGGGCCGCCAGCAGCGCCTCGTCGGTGTGCGCGAGGTAACAGACCTCATACAGCCAGGTCGGCGCAAAGCGCATGACTTGCGTCGGGAACCAGCGCACGGCGCCCGAACCGACCATGATCACGCAGCCCCAGAACACCGCCCAGTAGTCGAACTTCTCGAAGTAGGAGAAGCGATGGTACGCCGGCTTCTCGGCGCGCATGCCCAGGAAGTACAGGATGTTGGCGACGGCATCCTTGGCGTCCTTGAGCGCCGGCAGCATCGAGAAGCGCAGCTTGCCGCGCGCCATCTGCACACCCAGGTACGCGAGGTGGTAGACGCACGCGATGATGAGGCCGACCGCGGCCGCGCGGTGCAGCCAGCCCAGGCTCTGCAGCCCGCCGAACAGCGACACCAGGAAGTGGGACGCGCCGATGCCGTGGCTGCTGAGCGGCCACCCCGTCAGCACCAGCGTCGTGAACGACAGCGCCATGATTCCGTGAGCAAATCGCTGGTTGAGGTCGAAGCGCAGCACGGTGCCGGTCGGCTCGATGCGGCCCTCGCTGACCATGCCGAGGAGTACCGGGTCCAGGCTCGCGGCGCCTTCCTTGCCCTGCTTGTGCGGCACGGACGGCGCTCCGGCGCGGCGCACGACGTTGATCACGTCGAGCAGGACGTGCAGCGACAGCCCGAGGATCGTCAGGAACGTCAGCCACGCGAAGAACTTGATCGTGAAGTAGGAGATCGGCCGGTCCGCACGCGTCATCGGCTTGTGGCTCGCGAGATCCTTGAACTTCGGGTTGGCGCCGGCATGGCACTTCACGCAAGCACCCAAGGCCAAAGCCGCTTTCTTCTTGTCATCGCGCGCCGGGTGCGCGGGGTGGCAATCGGCACAGCCGGGTGCATCCGGCGAGCCCAGATCGAGCTTGACCGCGTGCATCGTGTGTTCGTAGGCCGCGACGATGTCCGCCCGCAGGTGGAACGGCGCCATCTTCTTGGCATCGCCGTGGCACTTGATGCAGCGGATGTTCATCGCGACGCGCCGCACGTTGGCCGGCTGGCCCTTCATCAAGCGAATCTCGTGGGGATCGCCATGGCAATCCAGGCAGTACGGCAAACCGGCCTTGGTGCCGTCCTTCTGCTTGCCGTGAGGGAAGCTGCCGGGCACGTCGCTCGGGCTGTCATGGCAGTCCATGCAAGCATTGAGCGCGATGGGGTTCTTGAACCCGCGCTTCTTGAGCGCGTCAATGCCGTCGCCCTTGGCCTCTTCGACCGGCTCATGCGGATTGAACTGGAAGCCCTGGTGGCAATCGCGGCAAGTCTGGTCCTTGTGCGCGGAAAGCTTGAATTGCGCGGAGGAGAACGGCGCGTCGTCATGGCAGGTCCGGCACCACTTCGGGTCGTCGGAATCTCCCGACGCGGCGAAGGCAGGTGCACTCGACAAGACCACGCCCACGGCGGTCACGATCCCTAGTACCCATTGAATCGATGGAACAATCATCGCGGCCTCTCTTCGGTGGCGCCGGTTGCCGCTCTGAGAACCAAGCAACATCCGTACCACCTTCGCGGGAGATTGCAGGCCATCGGGTAATCGGCGTATTTTCATGGTGTTTTGGCAGGAGAGCCGCGGCGTGAGGCGGCTTGGGTGCGGCGTTCAGGTGCGAAAAGACCCCCGTAGCGGGCTGCTGCGGAGGTCCTTTTCGTGCTGTCCAGACGGTGCATGTACTCAGAAGAAATCTTGTTTTTCATCGGTTCTGGATTTCCAGACAGCGGCCTGTCTGGATTCCCCGACAACGGACACCGTTCAGCGCTGGGCCGTGTGGACCTCGACCGGGACCGCTTCCGGCTCCGCTTGCGCCATGCGGCGCAGGGCGGGCGCGAAGGGCAGGCCGAGGAGCGTGCCGAGGAACGCGCCGGCGACCAGGAAGAAGAACAGCGAAGCGCACAGGCCGAGCACCATGCCGCCACCCGTGATGACGCGGCCCAGGACGGTCGGCTCGGCGAGGTTGCCGAACAGGGCGCTCGACATCGCGAGGCCCATGTAGCCGCCGTAGAGGATGCCCGGGACGGCGCCGACGGCGATGTAGGCCAGGAAGCTGACAGCGGCGCCGATGTAGGTGGGGAGCAGGGTGATGTGGTTGCGATGCGTGGTCATGGGGTCCTCCAAGGCTGGCCCGGTTTCTTTCGAGCCGCTCTGCCCGTACCTATAAGCACAACCCGTGCCAAGTGATGTTGTTGCGTCATATCCATCTGTTAGATGGTTCCGGAGGTCGCGCTTTGTCGGGCGAATGCGGCGCATTGCGGACACGCGCGTCGCGAATTCGGCGCGTTGTCCAGTTACTTCAGAGTGTTATCTTGCCGTCGGAAGAGCTGGACGCCTTGTCGCAGGTCACCGACACGCCCGCAGGGACGGGGCCAGCAGCGCCACCAGGCCCTCGAGGTTGTCCGCGTGGAGCCAGTGCCCGGCGTCGCGCAGCAGGTGCAAGACCACGCGATCCGTTGGCATTGTCGAAAATGCAGAAAGAATGTCCGGCGTCCAACGGTCGGATCGCTCGGCGCGCACGACATCGATGCGCACGCCCGGCGGCGGGTCGCGCAGCAGCGGCCAATCGTCCTGGAGGAAGTAGGAAAGCAGCAGTTCTTCGACGACTTGCAGGTCAAAGCGCCACACTAGGCCGCCTGGCCCCGGCTTCACGTTCGTCGTCATCCACTGGCAGATGGCAGGGTCGAAGCCGCGCTGCGCCAGCTCCGCGACGACCGCGGTCCTGTCGGCAAAGGGCTGCGGCACGTCGCGCAGCGCCTGGATCAGCAGCTCCACCGCGTGCGGATCCTCCTCGGCACCCGCGCGCATGGCCGGCGTCGCGTCCAGCACCCAGACCTGGCGCAGGCCCGGCGGCCGCTGGCGGGCGTAGGCCAGCGCGACCTTGCCGCCGAACGAATGCCCAACAACCGCGCAGGGCTGCACATCGAGGTGCCGGGCCAGGGCGACCAGATCGTCAGCGCAAGCCTGCAGCGTGTGCGGTGGCGGCGCGGCGTGGGAGTCGCCGTGGCCGCGCAGATCGACCAGGACATAGCGCAGGTTCGGCGTCGCGGCCGCCAGGTGCACGGCAAAGGTCCGCAAGTTGCGCAGCGAGCCGAGGATGCCGTGCAGCAGGAACGCCGTCGCGGTGGGCTCGGCGCCGGGCGCTTGAACAATCGCGTGGTTGGGCAGGAAGGTCATGGGCCGCCGTCGTCCGGTTCTCCCGACACGTAGCCGCAGGACCCGCACCACGTCAAGCGCTTGCCGTCGCCGCCGCGTGACGCAGATCGCGCGCCGTGGCACACTGCGCCGCGACGGAGGTGTCCATGTTCCGCGTCCTTGGCCCCGCACTCCTCATTGCCGCCGCGCTTTGTGCGTGCGAAAGCACCGCCACGACCGCAACTGCGGTCGCCAAAGGCGAACTCTACGGTCCCTGCTCCCCGACGGAGCCTTGCGCCAGCGGCCTCAAGTGCATCCCGAGCGCCGCCGCGCCGACCGTGTTCATCTGCACCGCGCCGTGCACACCGAGCCCCAAGTGCCCGGGCGTCCTCACTGTCGGCGAATGCCGACCGATGAACGAGTGCCAGCAGGGCTGCTGCAAGGTCGAGAACGTCTGGGGCGACGGCACCAAGCTGACCTGCGACGGCGCGGACACGCCGGCCGTCCTCTCCGACGGCTACTGCCAGCCACGGCCCTGATCCGCTCAAAACCGCGGCACCGCCACCTGCGTGGCAGGCGCCGCGCCCAGGCGCCACTCCAACCGCAACGTCACGTCCAAGTGCGCGGCGAAGCGGGCGAAATCGATGCCGTGCAGCGAGTCCAGGTTGCCGACGTACCAGCGCGCGAACGGATGCTCCGACGTCCAGAGCGGCGATCCGGCCAGCCGGTCGATGCCCTCGTAGTACAGCAGCGCGTACAGCCCGAGGCGCGTCGGCGCCAGGTGCACCGTCTCCTTGGCGACGCCCATGCGCTCGAGCATGGCGCGCTGCTCCACGCGGCGCGAAATGACCAGCCGCTGAAAGGCCTTCCAGTCTTCCAGGTTCTCGTGCGCCAGCGGCACGGCGCAGGCAAAGGACTTGCCGTTCACCGGCGCGTCCGTGACGATCGACCGCACGAGATCCGGCGCCGGCGGCACACGGACGCGTACGTCGATGCCGTGCAACCACTCGATCTGCGCCAGGAACCAGCGGTCGTAGGCATCCAGCGACACCGCCAGATCCACCAGCAGCGAGTCCGCGCCGGGTCCTTGCAGGTGCGTCAGCGCGACGGCGGCTTCGGGCAGGGTCTGGACGAAGATGCGCTCCATGGTGATGCCGTGGCGGCGACGTGACGCGTCGTGTTCGGCGCGGCGCACCTCGATTTCGCGGCAGAAGCGCACATGGTCATCGCCGCGTCCGCTCAGGATCGGGGCGAGGGCAGTGACGTCGCTCATGGCAAGCCTCCGGGCCCCACGCGCGCGGCGCAAGACCGGGCCGCGGACCCAAGGTCCGGGACTCGCGGTGCTTTGGGGTTGCTACACCTGTAACGCGCCGGGCCGACGCATTGCCAATGTTCACGCCGGAATTGCAGAGGATTGCTGGCGACCTGCGCGCCGTTCCTGCCGCGCATGGAGCGACATCAAGGACAAGTGCGCTTCTCGATTTCGCTTTCGCGCTTCTCGCGCCAGCGCACCTTGCCATCGTTCGTGTAGCACATCGCTTCGGCGAAGCGCCCGGCATGGTCGTAGGCGCGCCAGACGCCGGTCTTGACGTTGTCCGCGTACTGGCCGACGAGCTCCGGCTTGCCGCCCGCGCTGAACTCGGTGTACGGGCCGTTGCGCATGAAGTTGTTTGATCTCGCGCACATTTCGACGACCTTGCCATTCGGCTGGCGGCCACGAAAGACCTCGCAGTTCGGCGGGCACTTGCCGCAGCCGGCGATGGCGCACGCGCACAACAAGCCGAACCATGCCAACCAAGGACGGCGGACCATGTCGCTCCTTGCCTGGCGCACGCAGACCGCAGCCATGGCAGGCGCGATGCTAGCGCAGCCACGTCGTGTTGTCCCCAACCCGCTGACGCCGCAGGTGGGAGCGCCCCGGCGACTGGCGCGGCCGCTGGCGCCCGGTACGATGAGGCAAAGACGAATCCATCCGCAGCAACCGTCGCACGGGCCACCACAGGCCTGAAAGCACAAGGCAACCGTGGACAACGTGCCGCAACCACCGCTTCCCAACCAGCCGCTGCCGCGCCGCAGGCCGCCGTGGTTCCTGCTGCTTCTGTTGGGGCCCCTGCTCTACTGGATGCTGATGCGCGACGCGGCGCCGCCCGAGTCGCTGGCCTACAGCGCGCTCAAGCAGGCCGTCGAGGCCGATCAGGTGGCGACGGTCACGATCGCGGGGCAGCAGCTGCTGGGCACGTTCAAGGACCATCCGAGCAAGACCGGCGAAGCCAGGCCGTTTTCCACGACGCTGCCGCCCTTCGAGGATGCCACGCTGATGCCGCTGCTGGAGCGCCACCACGTGACGGTGCAGGTGCGCGCCTCGCAGACGCCGCTGTGGGAGCAGGTGCTGTTTGGCGTGCTGCCGTGGATCCTGCTGGCCGGGCTGGTGTTCATGGGCAGCCGGCAGCTGCGCCAAGGCGTGCTGGCAGGGCCGGAGGGGCCGCTGTCCTTCGGGCGTTCGCGGGCGCGGCGCTTCAAGAAGGGCGCGGTGAACACGACGTTCGCGGATGTCGCCGGGCTGGAGAACGCCAAGCGCGACCTGCAGGAGATCATCGAGTACCTGCGCCAGCCGGATCGCTTCCAGTCGCTCGGCGCGCGAATTCCCAAAGGAATCCTGTTGATGGGCCCGCCCGGAACCGGCAAGACGCTGCTGGCCAAGGCCGTGGCCGGCGAGGCGGAGGTGCCGTTCTTCTCGATCAGCGGCTCGGAGTTCATCGAGATGTTCGTCGGCGTCGGCGCGGCGCGCGTGCGCGACATGTTCCAGGACGCCAAGAAGGAAGCGCCCGCGGTGCTGTTCATCGACGAGATCGACTCGGTCGGGCGCGCGCGCGGCACGGGGCTGGGCGGCGGGCACGACGAGCGCGAGCAGACGCTCAACCAGATCCTCTCGGAGATGGACGGCTTTGCCGCGCACGAGACCGTCGTGGTGCTGGCGGCGACCAACCGGCCGGACGTGCTGGATCCGGCGCTGCTGCGGCCGGGGCGCTTTGACCGCAAGATCACGCTGGAATTGCCGGATCGGCCGGCGCGCGTGCGCATCCTCCAGGTGCACACGCGCGCCATGCCGCTGGCGCCGGACGTGGATCTGGCCAAGATCGCAGCGAGAACGGTCGGTTTCTCCGGAGCGGACCTGGAGAACCTGGCCAACGAGTCGGCGCTGCTCGCCGGGCGCGATCACAAGACGCAGGTCGACATGGCGTCGCTGGAGAAGGCGCGCGACAAGATCATCATGGGTGCGGAGCGCGAAGGGCTGTCGAGCGACGAGGAGCGCCGCGTCGTCGCCTGCCACGAATCCGGGCACGCGCTGCTGGCGAGCCTGCTGCCGGACGCGGATCCGCTCGACAAGGTCACGATCATCCCGCGCGGGCTGTCGCTGGGCGCCACCGAGCAGACGCCGGAGCAGGACCGCCACAACTTGAAGAAGAGCTATCTGGTCACGCGCATTGCGGTTCTGCTCGGCGGGCGCGTCGCGGAGCAGCTGACGTTCGGCGAAGTCTCGTCGGGCTCGGAGAACGATCTGGAGATCGCGACGCAGATTGCGCGGCGCATGGTGGCGCGCTTCGGCATGAGCGAGCAGATCGGCGCGGTCGCGTACCGGGTCGGCGAGGAGCACGTCTTCCTCGGCCGCGAGATTGCCCAGGCGCGCGACTTCAGCGAGCACACGGCGCAGCGGATTGACGAGGAAGTCCAGCGGATGATTGCGGAAGCTGAGACTCAGGCCTTGCGCGTCCTGGGCGCGCACCGGGGGCAGCTGGACAAGGTCGCGGCGGCGCTGCTGGAGCACGAGACGCTGTCGGCGCTGGAAGTGCAGGCGCTGATGGCCGAAGTGCCGGGGGAAGTGCAGATCAGCGAAGGCGTCGTGCACGAGCGCTGGCAAGGCATGGCGCACTGAATCTCCGCGATTGATTCGCCACGACGGCAGGGGCATGCTTCCCGGTGCGCCCAGGGCGCAGAGGGGAAATCGCATGACAGCCCAGGACTTGCGCACGCCGCAGGAGCGCACGCGCTACAGCTTTGCCGTCGTCTTTTCGGTCCTCGTCTGGATCGTGCTCGCGGTCAGCCTCATCGGCGCCGTGTACGGCCTGTTCATCGCGGGCTTCATCCTGTGCGCCCACGCCCTGCTGATCGCGCACCTGACCGGCAACGGCGTGCGCTTGGGGCCGCAGCAGCTGCCGCAGCTCTGGCGGCGCGTCGAGGCGGCTTCGCACAAGCTCGGGCTCGCACAACCACCTGAGACCTATGTGATTCAGTCGGGCGGCGTGCTCAATGCCTTCGCCACCAGGCTGGCCAGCCGGCGCTTCGTGGTGATCTGCTCGGACCTGCTCGATGCCTGCGAACTGCGCAATCCTTCACTGGATCTGGCCGAGCCGCCACCAACGGAGCTGGACTTCATCCTGGCGCACGAGATCGGGCACATCGCCTGCAACCACCTGACCTGGCTGCTGTTGCCGGCGCGGCTCGTGCCGCTGCTGGGCGCCGCCTACTCGCGCGCCTGCGAGTACACGTGCGACGCGTGCGGCCATGCGGTGGCGGGCAACCTGGAGGTCTCGGCGCGGGCGCTGGCGATCCTGGCGGGCGGGCCGGTCGTGGCGCAACGCATCGATCTGGAAGCCTTTGCCGCGCAGCGCGGCATGGCCTCGGGCTTCTGGGCCGGCGTCTACGAGCTCAACGCCAGCCATCCCTACCTGCCCAAGCGTGTCGCGGCCTTGCTGGAGCGCGAGCGGCCGGGCTGGGCGCCGATGCCGCAGCGCAACCTGCTGTCTTATCCGCTGGCTCCGCTGTTCGGCTTTGGTGCGGGCGGCGGCGGTGCGGCGCTGGCGGTCGTCGCGGTGATCGGCATCCTGGCGGCCATCGCCATCCCGCAGTTCGTGAAGTTCCAGGAAAGGGCCAAGGCTGCGCAAGCCGCTGTGCACGACCGCGAAAAGCACATCGAGGACGAGCAGCGCCGGATGGACCTCGGCCTGGAACCGCCAGCGACGGCGGAGGATTCGGCCGCCAAGACCGACCAGTGGTTCGAAGGCGACACGTTCAAGTGGCGCCTCAAGCTGCCCGGCCCGCAGTGGCGCGCGGTGCCAACGGCCGTTGCGCGCCAGCAGAACGCCCTGGTCGATCGCTGGATGACGCGGCCGGACATCGACGCGCACCTCCTCGTCATCGGCGAAGCGGCCGGCAAGACCACGATCGACAGCCTGACCGAGGCCGTGCTGACCAACGGCAAGGCCTCGTCCGACAGCTTCGAGATCCTGGAGCAGAAGCCGTTCGCCTTCGCGTCCGGCGCGGGGCGGCTGCTGCATACCCGTGGCAAGATGAAGGATCTCGAGATCGAGTACTATTACGGCCTGGTGCTGGCCCACGATCAGGCGTTCCAGATCGTGGCCTTCACGTCCAAGGACAAGTTCTCGACCGTGCAAGCGGAGTTGCAGGCAGCGATCGCGTCCTTCGAAGTCAAGTGATAGCGGCTACTTCGCGGGCAGCAGGTGCGGCGCCCCCGCCGGATCCAGCTCGACCGGCACGGTCGTGAGCACCGGCCGCGCCCCCTCGCCGTAGGTCAGCTGCAGGATCCAGCCCGTCCAAACCGGCGGATCTGTGGGAAAATAGTCGAAGAGGAAGTTGCCCAGGCTGTAGACGATCGGCTTGTCGCCGTACCACTCGATCGTCTGCGTCACGTGCGGGTGGCTGCCGATCACCGCGTCCGCGCCGGCATCGAGAAGGCGCCGCGCCAGGGCCTGCTGCTCGGCGGTCGGCGTCTCCTCCAACTCCTCGCCCCAGTGCAGGTAGAGCAGCACGAGATCCGCTTGCTTCCGGGCGGCGCGCACGTCCTGGGCGACCTGCTTTTCCACCAGCCACGCCGTACCGGGCGAGCGCCGCGTCGCGGCAAAGGCGCGCGGCGGGAAGTCGTTGTAGCCCAACAGCGCGATGCGGCGCCCGTGGCTCTGGAGGATCAGCGGCGCGCGCGCGTCGTGCAGCGTCTTGCCGCCGCCGAAGAACGGCAGGCCGGCGTCCTGCAACCGCGCGAGTTCGTCGGCGAACCCCGCCTTGCCCCAGTCGCCCGCGTGGTTGTTGGCGAGCGAAACGGCCGAGAAGTACTTCTTGAGCAGGCCGAGCGACGCCACCGGCCCCTTGAAAGTGTAGGGCTTGTCGACGGCGTGGCCGACGCGCGTGATGGCGCACTCCAGGTTGCCGATGACGAGATCGGCCGTGTGCAGCGTCGCCGCCACGGCGGCAAACGGATCGCCGCCGTTGGTCACGATGTGGCCAGGCCCGCCATCGAGCATGATGTCGCCGACGAACGTGATGCGCAGCGGCTCCGCAGCTTGGGCGCCGGCGCAGCACAGGACGCCCAGGCCGACCAACAAAGCATGAATCTGATTCCGTTTCATGGTATCGGCACCCAGCCCGCGCTCACTTGCAGATTGCCGCAACTATCGGAGGAACCGCGCCTGAGGCCGTCAGTCTTCATCGATCGGCGCCCAGACCGGGGCAGGCGTGGCCCGCTCCGCGGCCGGCAGCGGGCGCGGCGAGGCCGGCCGCCCGGCATCGAGAACAGCAGCGAACCTGCGCAGTTCCGTCGCCACGTCGGCCGCGCGCAGCTGGTAGCGCACTTCGCGGCCATCCTTGATGCGCGACACGGCGCCGGCGCGCTCGAGCTGCGCCAGGTGCCTCGACACGCCGGAGAGGTGCATCCCGCACGCCTCGGCCATCTCCGTGACCGTCTGCGCCTCGCGGGCCTGACCGAGCCGGGCGACGAGGGCCCAGCGGCTGGCATCGCCGAGGGCGCGAAACAGCTCGAATTCCGCATTCTGGTTCATGTTCACCTCGCGCAGTTCGGCGCCCGGCAAGTCGGGTCCGGCGCCACCGGCAACGCTAGCACGCTTGCGCATGCGTGCAAGCATTTGCCGTCGAGTCGATCGCCGCCAGAGGCCGAATTGGATGAACCCTGCAGACTTGCGCCACTTTTCGCTACAGCAGCGGCGGGTAGCCGTAGACGTCGCCGGTGACGCGCAGCGCCTCGAATTGGCCGCGCATCGCCGCCGGCAGCACC
>CAIXAA010000670.1 GCA_903917305.1 uncultured Myxococcales bacterium
CAGAGCGTTCCGCCGTCGAACAGCGGCATGGCCAGCCCGGCACCGAGGTTCCAGAACGTGCTCGATCCCGTGAGTAACTGCGAGAGATCCGTATGGTTTGCCCCGTAGCCCGCCGTCAGCGACAAGCTGGGCAGCATCGCCGCCGTCGCCAGCCCGATGTTGGCGCTCGCCACGCGCAGCAGCCCTTCCGCCACCAGGATGTCCGGCCGCTGGCGCACCAGCTGCGAGGGCAGGCTCACGGGCAGCTCCGCTGGCAACACCAGCTCTGCCAGTGCAATCTCCGGCACTTCCAGCTCCGCCGGCGTCCGCCCCAGCAGCGCGGCGAGCAGGTGCGCCGCCTGGTCGCTGCCCTGCTCCAGCGGCGGCAGCAGCGCTTCGGTGCTGGCGAGCTGGCTCTGGACCGCCAGGAAGCTCGCGTACGGCTGCGTCCCCGCCTTGGCTTGGATCTCGCTGATCTGCGCCTGCTCTTGCTCCAGCGCCAGCAGCTCCTGCGTCGCCGCGATCTGCGCGAGGTAGGAAGCCCGTGCAATCGCGGTGTTGACAACATTGGCCGAGAGCGTCAGGTACGTCGCCAGCAGCGAATAGCGCGGCACATCGACCTGCGCCTGCAGCTTCTCGACGCGGCGCTGGCCGCCGAAGAGGTCCAGCGTGTAGCTCACGCTGGCGGAGAGCGTGAACAGGTTGAAGATGGTGCTCGGCCCTTTCTGGCCCAGCCTCAAGGGGTTGAGCTTCTGGCGCACCGCGGAGCCGCCGACGCCCACCTGGGGAAAGAAGATGCCGTAGCCGGCACGCAGTGCATATTCGCTTTGTCGCAGGCTGGCTTGCGCCGCCTCGACGCTGGGGTTGCGGGCGAAGGCCTGCGCCACGAGGTCGTCGAGCTGCGCCGAGCCGAGCAGGCGCCACCAATCGGCCTGCAACGCCCCGCCTGGCGCGAACTTCTGGACCTTGCCCTGCGCCGCGACGGTCTGCGCCGGCGTCGCGCGCGCCGCGAAGCGGGAGACCGCCGGGCCGTCCGGCCGCCGGAAATCGGGCCCGATGGCGCACCCGGCGAGCGTCGCCAACAGCGCGGCGCATGCGGGCAAGGTCTTACGGCGCATGGGTTTGCCCCCCTGCCGCCGACAGCGAACGGAGCGGCGGCGGCCCCTTGTCGCTGACGTAGACATCGACCAGCTCGCCCGGGTAGACCCGCGATCCCGGCGGCGGCACGAAGCGGAAGATGATCGGCAGCACGCGCAGATCCACCCTCTCCTGCCGCTGGTTGGACAGCTGGATCTTGGGCGAGACCTGCGGCTGCACGCGCACCAGCTCCATGGGCACGCTCACGCCGGAGCCGCGGATGAACATCCGGGCGCGCATCCGCTCGGTCGGCGGCAGCCGCGGAATGAGGATCTCGTCGACGTAGCAGCGCACGGCGAGATACCCCTGCGATCCCGAAGGCCCCATGATCGCCACCGGGCCCAGGCCTTGGGTGTACGGATCGTAGGCACCCTGCGGCGACACGTAGCCGCCGGCGGTCGTGTGCAGCGACAGCACCGCGCCATCAACCGGCGCGTGCACGACGTACTTGGCCAGCAGCGCCTCCGCGGCCGCCGCCGCCTTGAGCGCGACGTCGTACAGCTTCTCCTGGTTCTGGACGTCGAAGATCCAGGCGCCCGCCTTGGTCAGATCATGTTGCCGCGTCACGACTTCCAGATTGGCCTTGGCCACCTTGACGGCGTTGACGGCGTTGTCGAGCACATCGCGACTCACCGCCTTCGGCTCCAGGTCGTAGGCGTGTTGCAGCTTGGCCAGCTGGTCCTGCGCGCTCTTGCTGCTGGCCTGCGCCAGCTCCACCTGCGCGCGCGCGACGTTCAGGTTCTCCTTGCGCGGCTGGGCCTTGAGCTCGCCCAGCAGCGCCAGCGCCGCCGCCGCCTGCGCCTGCTGCTGCGCCACGATGGCCCGCTGCACCGAGTCGTCCAGGGCGAACAGCGGCTGGCCCTGGCGCACGCGCTGCCCCTCCGCCACGAAGACGCGCGCCACCGTGCCGGAAGTCTCTGGAAACAGGTTGATGTTCTCCCCCTGCGGCTGGTAGCTCTCGATGATGCCGTTGGCAAAGATGCCTTCGCCGTTGGGATTGGTCGCCGGCTTGAAGGCGGGCGGCTGCGGGCTGGCCGGCCGCGCGTGGAAGTGGGCGCTCACCAGCGCGCCCACGATTCCCAACACCACGAGGGCAAAGATGATCCGGTTACGCATGGGCCTCTCCTGCGGCGATGCCGGTGATGCAGCCGTCCTCCATCCTGGCGATGCGATCGGCGCACTCGAAGATGCGCTCGTCGTGGGTCACCACCAGGATGCACCGCTTGTCGTTGAGGATGTCCTTGCGCACGAACTCGATGATCTTGCGACCGGTATCGCCGTCGAGCGACGCCGTCGGCTCGTCGAGGACCAGGATGTCGGGCTTGCTGACGATGGCGCGCGCGATGGCCACGCGCTGCTGCTCGCCACCGCTGAGCTTGTTCGGTCGCAGATCCACGCGGTTGCCCAGGCCGACGAGCGCAAGGCAGCGCTTTGCCTCGGCAAGCGCCGCGTTCCAGGCGTGCCGTTGCAGGACGAGAGGCACCGCGACGTTTTCCGCTGTCGTCAGGCGGGGAAACAGGTGGTAGTCCTGGAAGACGAAGCCTACGGTGTTCAGGCGCAGGTCGGCGATGCGGTTCTCCGGCAGGCTCCAGACATCGATGCCTTGCAGGCGCACCGTGCCCTCGTTCGGGCGCAGGATGCCGGAGATCATGCTGAGCAACGTGGTCTTGCCGCTGCCGGAAGGTCCGACGACGTAGACCATCTCGCCGCAGCGGGCCTCGAAGGTGACGCCGCGCACCGCGACCGTGCGCGCTTCGCCCACGCCAAACCATTTCGTCAGGCCTTCTGCTTGGATGGCGACATCGGGCATGGTCAGCCTCGAAAGATCTCGAAGGGTTCGATGCGCAGCACCCGGCGGACGGCAACGAGGCTGGAGATGGCGGCAATCACGAGGACCATCCCCAGCGCCAACTCCAGGTTTCGATAGGTGATGATCGAGGCGTAGTCGGGCAGCCGCAGGCGCGCCAGCGCGATGAGCCCCGCGCACAGCCCGATGCCCAGCCCATAGCCGGCCAGCGAGGTCAGGCCGGCCTGGAAGAGGATCATCCAGACCAGCTCGTGCCCCTTGGCGCCGATGGCCTTCAAGGCCCCGAACTTGTCCAGGTTTTCCAGCGTGAAGCTGTAGAAGGTCTGCCCGGAGATCGACAGCCCGACGACGAAGCTGATGGCGGTCATGAGCAGCAGGTTCATGCCCATGCCGGTGCGAAACATGTACCAATTCGTGATCTTGTCGACGAACTCCGCCTCTGTCAGCGCCTCGTAGCCGAGCTTGGCGATGCCGGCCTTGATGGCGGGGATGCTCTGGGCGTCGACCGGCTCGACCAGCACGTAGCTGACGGTGAAGCGCATCGACGGGATGGTTTGCACCGCGCGGCTGTAGGTGGTGTACAGGGTCGGGATGCCGAACAGGCCGCTGGCGGGCACCTTGGCGATGCCGACGATGACGCCGCGGTGGTCGTTGATCTCGAACTCGGATCCCATTGCCGGGTTGTGGAGCTTGACGTACTCCTCGTCCTTGACGACGACAAAGCCGTTCTCGCCGTAGATGTCCTCGATCTTGCCGGCGATCAGCTCCGGTCGGCCAAAGAGGCTGGTGTCGTCCAGGCCGATGACGGTCACGGCCTGGTACGTGCCGTCCTGCAGCTTGGCCAGACCGACGCCGGAGTAGAGCGGCACCGCGTACTTCACGCCTTTCATGCTGCGCGCGGCGTCGAGGACGTAGTCGGGCATGGGGATGGAGGCGGCGACGTTGGTGACGGCGCGGTCGAGGATCCAGACCTTGGCGCCGGTGTTGGTGACGGTCGCCGACGCCTTCTTCATCATGCCGGAGAACATGGAGGTCATCTGGATCATGAGGAATACCGAGAAGGTAATCCCGACGAGCAGGGCGATGAACTTGCCCCGGTCGTTGACCAGCAATTTGTAGGCGATCTTCAGGATTCCGAGCACGGCGGCCCCCCAAATCCCGATGGGCGTGCGCGGCAGCGGGCGCCGCACACCACGGCGCGAGAGCGGCCAAGGCACGGTTGCGCCCTCAGTCGCGCAAGCCGAAGCTTTGCGAAATGGCTGGCTCTCCCACTCTCGCAACCCGGTCCAGGCCGGTCAAACGGCGGCGCTGCGAGTGGCGGACGTTCGGCACCTTGAGCGCAGCGCGGCGCGCGGACCTCCGGCCAGGCGTGGCGCGGCGCGGACAGGGCGCGGCGCCCTCGTGAACCCCGACGCGGTGCGCAACCAGGTGGAAGGCGCGACGGTCATGGGCTTGGGCGGCGCCCTGTTCGAGGCGATCCACTTCGACGCCGGCCACATCCTCAACCCGCGCCTGTCCACCTACCGGGTGCCGCGCTTCTCCGACCTGCCGGCCATCGAGGTCATCCTCTTGGATCGCAAGGATCTTCCCTCAGCAGGCGCCGGCGAGACGCCGATCATCGCCGTCGCGCCCGCCATCGCCAACGCCGTGTTCGACGCGACGGGGCGCCGCTTGCGCGCCCTGCCGTTGCTGCCGGGTCTGGGCTGACGAACCGTTCAGTGCACCACATCGAGCCAAAGCGGCAGCAGATCCGCGGAGATCTCCGTGCCGATGCGCACGGCGTCGCGCAGCTCCAGCACCGCGACGTCGGCCTTCTCGTGCGAGCTCGCGTGCACCCAAGCCAGGACGTCGCCCACCTCCACGTAATCGCCCGGCTTCTTGGCCAGCACGAAGCCGACGCTGGGGTCGACGTGATCCTCCGCGCGGTTGCGACCGGCGCCGAGATGCACAGCCGCCATACCCACTTGCAGCGCATCCATCGACGCCACCACGCCGCCTTCCCAGGCCAGCAGCGGCTGCACCACCTTTGCCCGCGGCAGCACCGCCTCCGGATCGTCGCACACCGCCGGGTCGCCGCCGTGCGCCGCCACCAGCTGCCGGAACTTCGCGAGCGCGCGACCGTCGTCCAGCACCTGCGCGATGCGCGCCTCGCCCGCCGCCAGATCCGGCACCGCGCCCGTCAGCCGCAGCATCTCGCCGCCCATGCGGCAGGTCAGCTCGCGCGTGTCGGCCGGGCCGCGACCCTTCAAGATCTCAATCGATTCGATGATCTCCAGCGCATTGCCGATGTGCGTGCCCAGCGGCCGATCCATCGCCGTCAGGAACGCCGTGACCTGGCGCCCCGCCGCCTGCCCCGCCGCGACCATCGCCTCGGCCAGCTTGCGCGCCTGCGCCGGCGTCTTCATGAACGCGCCCGAGCCGACCTTGACGTCCAGCACCAGCGCATCGACGCCTTCAGCCAGCTTCTTCGAGAGGATCGACGCGGTGATGAGCGGGATCGACTCGACCGTCGCCGTGACGTCGCGCAGCGAGTACAGCTTCTTGTCCGCGGGCACGAGGCGGTCGGTCTGGCCGATGAGCGACACGCCGATCTCCGCGATCATCTTCTGGAAATCGGCGAGGGACAGGCGCACGTCAAAGCCGGGGATCGACTCCAGCTTGTCGAGCGTGCCGCCGGTGTGGCCCAGGCCGCGACCGGAGATCATCGGCACGGCGACGCCGCACGCCGCGACGGCGGGTGCCAGGGGAATCGAGACCTTGTCGCCGACGCCGCCGGTGGAGTGCTTGTCCGCGGTCGGCTGGCCAAGGCCTTGCCACGTGACGATGTCGCCGGAGTGCTGCATGGCACCCAGCAGCGCCGCGGTCTCGACCGGCGTCATGCCGCGGAAGTAGACGGCCATCGCGAAGGCCGCCATCTGGTAGTCGGGCACGGAGCCGTCGACAAAACCGCTGATGAGGCTTTGGATTTCTTCGGTGGAGAGGGCAAGTCCGTCGCGCTTTCGGGCGATGGTCTCGACGGCGCGAAACGACATGGAAGGCCTCGATTTACTCTGTGATATTCGTATAGAAGGAGCGTCCGAGCGGCAGCGGCGCGACGCCGAAGTTGTCCGCCAGCGTCTGGCCCAGCGCGGCGAAACTGTCGGTCGCACCCAGGTCCTGGCCGTACTGGAAGCGGCGCGAGCAGAGCAGAAGCGGCACCGACTCCCGCGTGTGGTCCGTGCTTCCCATGTACGTGGGATCATTGCCATGATCCGCGGTCAACACCAGCAGCCCGTCCTCGCCCAGCGCATCGAGCAGCGCGGGCAACGCGGCGTCGACCTCCGCGAGCGCGTCGGCGAAGCCCTTGGGATTGCGGCGGTGGCCCCACAGCGCGTCGAAGTCCACGAGGTTGGTGAAGAACAGGCCGCGCTCGCGCGTGCGGCAGGTCTCCAGCGTGAGCGCCAGACCGTCGGTGTTGCCCTCGCTGTGGATCGACTCCGGCACGCCGCAACCAGCGAAAATGTCTTGGATCTTGCCAATGCCGACCACCGGAATGCCGGCGTCGCACAGCTTGTCGAGCAGCGTGCCCTTGGGCGGCGGCATGCTGAAATCGCGGCGGTTGTAGGTGCGCTTGAAGGCGCCGGGCTGGCCGATGAACGGCCGGGCGATGACGCGGCCGACGCGGTACTTGTCGAGCAGCAGGCGCGCGGCTTCGCAGACGCGGTACAGCTCCGGCAAAGGCATGACGTCTTCGTGGGCGGCGATCTGGAACACGCTGTCCGCGCTGGTGTAGACGATGGGCAGGCCGGTGCGCATGTGCTCCGCGCCGAGGTCGTCGAGGATCTGCGTGCCGCTGGCGACGCAGTTGCCCAGCACGTCGTAGCCGGTCGCCCCCTTGAACTCGGCAATGATTTCCGCTGGAAATTCCGGATTGTAGACAGCGAACGGCGTGGTGGTGCGCACGCCGACCATCTCCCAGTGCCCCGTCGGCGTGTCCTTGCCGCGCGAAGCCTCGGCCATGCGCAGGATGAAGGCGCCGGGCGGCGTCACGGGCGCCACGCCGCTCATCTCGGTCAGGTTGCCCAGACCCAGCGCTTGCAGGTTCGGCAGGTGCAGGGGACCGACGGCGCGCGCGGTGTTGCCCAGCGTGTTGACGGTCGGCGGATCGCCGAACTGCGCGGCGTCGGGCAGCGCGCCGATGCCGGCGCCGTCGAGGACGAGGATGCAGACCTTGGCAAACGGGCGGGACATGAGGCTCCTGGGGGCGAATGCGTGCAGCATAGGTCGAGGTCCGGGTGCTGACAAGGAACCGCCCCCTCGCCAACCCGCTGCGCCAGAAGTACACTCCCGCGCCTCTGTCCCACGCCTTCGCCCACCCCAAGAGAGACGCCATGACCGCCCAGCAGCCCCCGCGCACCGTCGCCGAAATCCGCGCAGCCTTTCTCGATTTCTTCGTGGCCAATGGCCACACGCTGGTCGCCAGCCACTCGCTGCTGCCGCCCGCCGATCCGACGCTGCTGTTCGTCAACGCCGGCATGGTGCAGTTCAAGGACTACTTCACCGGTGTGCGCACGCCGCCGTTCCCGACCGCGACCACGACGCAGAAGTGCCTGCGCGTCTCGGGAAAGCACAACGATCTCGAGAATGTCGGCCGCACGCGCCGCCACCACACGCTGTTCGAGATGCTCGGCAACTTCTCCTTTGGCGACTACTTCAAGGCGGGCGCCATCCGCTACGCGTGGGACTTCCTCGCCGGCACGCTGGGCCTGGACCAATCGCGCCTCGTGGCGACGTACTTCGGCGGCAACAAGGCGATTCCCGCCGACTTGGAAGCCCGCGATCTTTGGAATGAAATCGCTGGATTGCCGCCCGAGCGCATCGTCGCCATGACCGAGAAGGACAACTTCTGGGCCATGGGCGACTCCGGTCCTTGCGGCCCATGCACCGAAATCTACTACGATCTCGACCCCAGCCAGGGCGCCTGCACGTTGGAGGCCGACGACGGCCGCTACATGGAGATCTGGAACCTCGTGTTCATGCAGTACGATCGCCAGGAAGGCGTGCTGCATCCGCTGCCGGCGCCGTGCGTCGACACGGGCATGGGCTTGGAGCGCATCGCCTCGGTGGTGCAAGGCGCGACGTCGAACTACGACACGGATTTGTTCCTGGATCTCATCAAGTTGACCGAGACCTTGAGCGGCAGGATCTACGGCGGCCGCTTCGACCCGGAGAACGTGGTGTCGGGCAATCCCGACATCGAAGAAGACGTGGCGTTTCGCGTGATTGCCGATCACGCCCGCGCGACCGCCTTCCTCATCGCCGAGGGCATCTACCCGGACAGCGAAGGCCGCGGCTTCGTCCTGCGCCGCGTCATGCGCCGCGCCATCCGCTTTGGCCGCAAGCTGGGCATGCAGGGGCCGTTCCTGTGCGAGATCGTGGCGAAGGTCGCGGATTTGCTGGGTGATATCTTCCCGGAGCTGCACGGCGCCAAGGACCTCATGGTGCGCATCACGCGCCAGGAGGAGGAGCGCTTCGGCCAGACGCTGGAAGGCGGATTGCGCTTGGTGAACGCGGAGATGGCGCGCGTCGCGGCGCAGGGCGGCGACAAGGTGCTGGACGGGCGGCTGGTGTTCCTGCTGCACGACACCCATGGATTTCCTACGGATTTGACGGCGCTGATCGCGGCGGAGCAAGGCTTCACCCTGGACATGCCGGGCTTCGATGCGGCGATGGCCGAGCAGAAGGCGCGCGGTCGCGCGTCGTGGAAGACCGGCGGCGACAAGACGGCGGCGCTGGCGGCGGAGCTGGCGGCGGAGGGAATCCACACGGAATTCCTGGGCTACGAGCACGATGCGGCGGACGGCAAGGTGCTGGCGCTGGTGCAGGACGGGCAGCGCGTGGCGGCGGCGAACGTCGATGACACGGTGCTGGTGGTGCTGGACCGCACGCCGCTGTACGGCGAGGGCGGCGGGCAGGTCGGCGATCTTGGGGCGCTTTCCTGGCAGGGTGGTCGGGCGCGCGTGCTGGACACGCAGAAGACCGCGCAGGGCATCCACCTGCACCGCGCGGTCATCGAGGCGGGCAAGCTGGTGCCGGGTGCGGCGGTGCACGCGGAGGTTGATGGCGTGCGGCGGGCGAGCATCCGCGCGCACCACTCGGCGACGCACCTGCTGCACAAGGCGCTGCGCGAGGTGCTGGGGCCGCACGTGCGCCAGCGCGGGTCGCTGGTGGGTCCGGGGCGTTTGCGCTTTGACTTCTCGCACTTTGCGCCGATGACGGCGGAAGAACTCCAGGTCGTGGAAGCGCACGCCAACGCCGCAGTGCTGCGCAACGATGCCGCCGCGGTCCGTCACACGGACATGCCGGACGCGATCGCCTCGGGAGCCTTGGCCTTTTTCGGCGACAAGTACGGCGACGTGGTGCGCGTGGTGAAGCTGGGCGACTCCGCGGAGCTGTGCGGCGGCACGCACGTGGCGCGCACGGGCGACATCGGCCTCATCAAGATCGTGAGCGAATCCGCGGTGTCTGCCGGCGTGCGGCGCATGGAGGCCGTGTGCCACCTGGCGGCGCTGGAGTGGGTGCAGCAGCAGACGGCGGTGCTGGACGGCGCGGCGCGGCGGCTGAACGTGGCGGCGGAGCTGGTGCCGGAGCGCATCGAGAAGCTGCAGGACAGCATCAAGGCGGCGCAGGCGGAGACCGAGCAGTGGAAACGCAAGGCGCTGAGCGCCAATGCGGGCGCGGGCGTCAGCGAGGAGCGGACCTTCGGCGCGCACAAGGCGATCTTCCGCGCGGTGCAAGGCGCGGAGGGCGCGGCGCTGCGCGAGCTGGCGGACAAGCTGCGGGATGAGGCGGGCTCGGGCGCGGTGTGCGTGCTGTCCGTGCTGGAAGGGCAGAAGTCCTTGCTGTTGGTGGCGGTGACCAAGGATCTGACCGATCGCGTGCAAGCCGGTGCGGTCGTGGGCAAGCTGGCCCCGCTGCTGGGCGGGCGCGGCGGCGGCCGGCCGGACTTCGCGCAGGCGGGCGGGCAGGCACCGGGCGACGTGCAGGCGCTGGCGCAGGCGTTCCTGGCCGAGGTTGCGGCGCGGCTGGCCTGAAGTCTGCTACATTGCCCACCTTGCCCGGCGCCGCTACACTGCTGCGACGGTTGCATGCCAACCGCAACGGGGGATCGAACATGGGTCGTGGCAGCGCAACGCTGGCCTGGTGTTGCATCGTGGTCGCGCTCGGCGCGTGCAGCCAGACCCCGGCAACCACCGGTGCGGGCAAGAAGATCGACGCGGTCGGACTGCCGGATCTGACGGGCGATCAGCTCTCCACGCCCGCGGATGGCGACCTGGGACCGCTGCCGGATGTCTTGCCGGACACGCCGGTCAGCGACGTCACCACGCCCATCGACATCGCCACGCAGCCCACGTGCACCGTCGCCGGCGCCGCGTTTTGCGCCTGCAACGTCGACAACGACTGCGACAGCGGCACCTGCATCGACAGCCCCGAGGGCCGCATCTGCGCCTTGAGCTGCAGCGGCACCTGCCCGGTCGGGTACGTGTGCAAGCAGATCACCGGCGACCCGGACGCAACCACCTACTGCTTGCCCAAATGGCTGAATTTGTGCCGTCCTTGCCAGTCCATCACCGACTGCGCCAGCGCGGACGACCAGGGCAACCAGTGCCTCTCGATGGGCGATGCCGGCAACTTCTGCGGCGTGGCGTGCAGCGGCAAGGAGGACTGCCCGTCCGGGTACTCCTGCGGCGTCGTCGCCGGCGTGACCAAGGCGCAGTGCGTGCCGGACAGCGGCGTGTGCGCGTGCAACGGCCTGGCGATCCAGAAGGCGGCGAGCACGACCTGCCACGTGACCAACAGCTTCGGTTCCTGCCCCGGCAGCCGCGCTTGCGTGGTCGGCGGCTTGCAGCCGTGCAACGGCCAGACGCCGGCCAAGGAGCTGTGCGACAACCAGGACCAGAACTGCAACGGCCTGACCGACGAAGACGCGGGCGGCGAGGTGTGCTTGTCGATCGCGACCAGCTTTGGCCAGTGCAAGGGCGTCTCGGTCTGCAGCCAGGGCAAGTCCACGTGCGACGCACCGATGGCCAAGGCCGAGGCGTGCAACGGCTTGGACGACAACTGCGACGGCGTGACCGACGAGCCGGGCGCGGCGGGCTGCACGCCGTATTACGCGGACAAGGACAAGGACGGCTACGGCGACCCGACGACGCTCAAGTGCCTTTGCGCGACGCAAGGCGACTGGATCACGACGCTGGGCGGCGACTGCGACGACACGGATCCGGCCATCAACCCCAAGGGCGTCGAGGTGTGCAACGGCAAGGACGACGACTGCAACGGCAAGATCGACGACAATACGGCCAATTGCACGCTGTTCTACAAGGACGCCGATGGCGATGGCGCGGGAGCCAAGGCCGACGCGCTGTGCCTGTGCGGCGCGAGCCTGCCGTACACGGCGACCGAGAACAACGACTGCAACGACAACGAGCCGACCATCCATCCCGGCGCCATGGAGATCTGCAACGGCGTGGACGACAACTGCAACAGCGTCATCGACGAGTCGCCGGCGCTGAACTGCACGAACTTCTACAGCGATGCGGACTTGGACGGCTATGGGGTGACGTTCGACAAGAAGTGCATGTGCCAGCCGCTCGAGCCGTACACGGCGACCAAGCCGGGGGACTGCAACGACACGGTCGCGACGATTTCTCCCGGCGCGACAGAGACTTGCAACAACGTCGACGACAACTGCAACGGCCTGACGGACGAGGACGGGGCGACCGGGTGCAAGCAGTTCTACGCCGACCTGGACTCCGACGGCTACGGCGGGGCGGCGAGCGGCAAGTGCCTGTGCAAGGCCAAGGCGCCGTTCACGTTCACGACGGGCGGCGACTGCAACGACACGGACAAGACGGTGCATCCCGGCGCGCAGGAGATCTGCGACGGAATCGACAACGACTGCGACGGCATCACCGACAACTTCGGCGCGCTGGGCTGCAAGAGCTGGTACCAGGACATCGATGGCGACGGCTATGGCGTGACCGCGAAAGTGGTGTGCGCATGCGGTGCTACACCGCCCTACACCGCGCAGAAGGGCGGCGATTGCGACGACACGCTCGCCTCGGTCAACCCGCAGGCCGTCGAGGTGTGCGACGGCCTCGACAACAACTGCAACGGCAAGACCGACGAGGCGGGCACGGCGAATTGCAAGACGTTCTACAAGGACTTCGACCTCGACGGCTTTGGCGTGACGAGCGACAACAAGTGCTTGTGCAATGCGCAAGCGCCGTACAGCGCGACCATCGGCGGCGACTGCAACGACGCGATGCAGACCATCCACCCGACGGCGGTGGAGCTGTGCAACAACATCGACGACAACTGCAACGGCGCGGTCGACGAGGAAGGCGCGAGCGGCTGCGTGACGCGCTACAAGGACGCGGACAACGACACGTACGGTCTCGCGGGCGACTCGAAGTGCTTGTGCAACCCGGACATTCCGTACACGGCGCTGGGCAGCGGCGATTGCAACGACCTGGACCCGAACATCAAGCCCAACGGCACGGAGATCTGCAACAACATCGACGACAACTGCAATGGCATCACCGACGAAGGCGCGGTCTTCGGCTGCACGACGTACTACTACGACGGCGACGGCGACGGCTTCGGCAACCCGATGTCCTCGCAGTGCCGCTGCGCGCCGGGCGAGGGCTTCACGTCAAAGACCGCCACGGATTGCAATGACTTCGACCCGACCGTGCACCCGGGCGCGGTCGAGACGTGCAACGGCTTGGACGACAACTGCAACGGGCAGATCGACGAGAAGGGCGCGACCAACTGCAAGAACCTGTACCTGGACATGGACGGCGACAACTACGGCGTCGACGGCGATTTCCAGTGCTTGTGCGCGCCCTTGAACGCCTACAAGGCGCAGGTGGGCGGCGACTGCAACGACAGCAACCCGAAGATCCATCCCAACGCGCCCGAGGTCTGCAACCTCGTGGACGACAACTGCAATGGCCAGACCGACGAGGGCGGCGCCGGCGGCTCGACGATGTACTACGAAGACAAGGACGGCGACGGCTACGGCGCGATCGGCGCGCCGGGCAAGCTGTCGTGCGGACCCACCGGTACCTTCGTCGCGCCTTTGGGCGGCGACTGCAACGACAACGACCCGACCATCAATCCCGGCGCGGCGGACAAGCCTGACGTGAACTACGCCGACACGAACTGCGACGGCATCGACGGCAATGAGTCCAAGGCCATCTTCGTCGACACGCAGAACGGATCCGACATGAATCCGGGCACCAAGGCGGCGCCGAAGGCGTCGATCAATGCCGGCATCAACGCCGTCGGGCTCGACCCGGTGGCGGCCAAGACCGACGTGTACGTCTCCAAGGGCACCTACAACGAGTCGGTCGTGCTGGCCAACGCGGTCAACGTCTACGGCGGCTACGCGGCGACCTCCGGCTGGGCCAGGTCTATTGCCAATACTTCCAAGATCTTGTGGAGCACGCCGTCGAGCGGCCGCATCGTCGGCGTCACCGCCAACAGCATCTGGACCGCGACGGACTTCATGTTCATGACGGTCGAGACGGGCGCCAACACCACGCCCAGCGGCAGCGTCTACGCGGTGTACGTCGGCGGCGGCAATGGCCTGAACATCAGCGCTTGCACGATCCTGGCGGGACGCGGCGGCAACGGCAACTCCGGCGGCGGCGGCAGCTCGGGCGCCAGCGGCACGGACGGAGCGGGCGGCATGATGGGCACCTCCGCCGGCGGCGACGGCGGCATCGGCGGCGGGGGCGGCACGGGCTGCGCGGCC
>CAIXAA010000671.1 GCA_903917305.1 uncultured Myxococcales bacterium
GCAGGTGGACGTTCGCGGGCATCTGCCGCACACTCCCGCGCCACGGAGCCACCTGCTGACGGGAGACGCCATGCTGCATCGATTCGCTAGCCGCCTGGGTGTGCTGCTCGTGCTGGGCGCGAGCTGCCTGGGCGCGCCCCAAGCCTTCGCGCGCGGTGCGCCGCCGCCGCCGACGAACACCAACCCGACGCTGACCGTCGAGCGCTACAAGCTCGCCAACGGCCTGGAGATTCTCCTGCATCCGGACCACAGCGTGCCGCTGTGCGTCGTCGACGTCTGGTACCACGTCGGCAGTGGCGACGAGGTCCCGGGCAAGTCCGGATTCGCGCACCTGTTCGAGCACATGATGTTCCAGGGTGCCGTGCACACCGGCGAGGACGCGCACTTCGATGTCCTCAAGAAGGTCGGCGCCTCCAGCATCAACGGCACGACGAGCACGGATCGCACGAACTACTTCGAGGTCGTGCCGGCGCATCAGCTCGAGACCGCGCTGTGGCTGGAATCGGATCGCATGGGCTTCCTGCTGCCGCTGCTGACCCAGAAGAGCCTGGACAACCAGCGCGAGGTGGTGCGCAACGAGCGGCGCCAGAACTACGACAACGTGCCGTACGGCAAGGAACGTTTCGTGCTGCACGCGCTGCTGTACGGCGAAGGCCATCCCTACCGCTACATGACCATCGGCCGCCACGAGGACCTGGAGGCGGCGACGCTGACGGATGTGCGCGACTTCTTTGCGACCTGGTACGTGCCGGCCAACGCGACGCTGGCGCTCGCCGGCGACTTCGACGTGGCACAGGCCAAGAAGCTGATCGACAAGTGGTTTGGCAGCTTTCCCAAGTCGCAGAAGCCGACGCGCAAGACGGCGGAGCCCACGCCGGTGCAGGGACCCAAGCGCGAGGAGGTGCTCGACCCGTTCGCGCGGCTGCGCATGGTGCATTACGCCTGGCATTCCCCGAAGTTCTACGCGCCCGGCGATGCGGAGCTGGACATCCTGGCCAACGCGCTCGGGCACACCGGCACGGGGAGCCTGTACAAGCAGCTGGTGCTGGAGACGCAGCTGGCGCAGTCGGTCGCGGTCTACCAGGACAGCCAGCAACTCTCGAGCGTGTTTCACATTTCCGCGGTCTTGAAGCCGGATGCCGACCTGGCGCAGGTCGAGAAGCTGATCGAGGCCGAAGTCGAGCGCGTCATGCAAGAGCCGATTGCCCAAAGGGAACGTGACCGAGCGGTCACGGCGGTCGAAGCGAGCTTCGTCTGGGGCCTGGAGGATCTGCTGGCGCGGGCGCAGAAGCTGCAGGATTACAACCACTACGTCGGCCATCCGGACGCGATCGCCGAAGACCTTGGGCGCTACCGCAAGGCGACGCCCCAAGGGATTCGCGATGTTGCGGCGCGCACGCTGGGCAAGGACAAGCGCGTCGAGGTCGTCACGATGCCGCAGCCGGCGGGCGCGCGAGGTGCCAAATGAGCCGATTTGCTCGCCTTTCCCTGTGCTTCGCTGCATTGGCCCTGGTCGCTGCCAAGCCCAAGCCCGCGATGGTTGCGCCGGAGGCCGCGCCGCAGCCGCTGGTGTTCGCCGACGAGGCCTTCCGCGCCACGCAGCCGCCGCCAGCGCCGCTGCACCCGTTCACGCCGCCCAAGCCGCAGGTGTTCCAGCTGGCCAGCGGCCTGGACGTGCTGCTGGTCGAGCGCCACGAGCTGCCGACCGTGTCGCTGCAACTGCTGTTCGACACGGGCTCTGAGGCGGATCCCCAAGGGCAGGAAGGACTTGCATCGGTGTGCCTGGGCCTGTTGGCTGAAGGCACGCAGAAGCTGGATCGCGTCGCCTACCAGGAGGCGCTGGCGGATCTGGCCTCGAGCGTCTCATCCTTTGCCGACAGCGATCAGGAAGGCCTCGCGCTCTCCACGCTGACGCGCAACCTCGATGCGACGATGGAGCTTTGGGCGGATGCGCTGCTGCATCCCGGCATGCGGCAAGAGGAATTCGACCGCGACATCCGCCGCGCCAAGGCGGGGCTGCAGCAGATCAAAGGCAGTCCGGCGGCGCTGGCGGCGCGGCTCGCGGGGCGCATCGCCTGGGGGCCGGGCCACCCGCGCGGCCGCTTCAAGACCGACAAGTCCTTGAGCGCCCTCAATCTTGGTGGGTGCCGGGCGCTGGTGGCCCGCGATCTGCACCCGGCGGGCGCCCACCTGTTCGTGGTCGGCGACATCACGCGCACGGAGCTGGAGGCCAAGCTGACCTGGCACCTGCGATCGTGGAGCGGCAAGGCGCCGGCGCTCGTGCTGCCCGAGCCTCCCAAGCCCGCCAAAGGCAAGGTGTTCTTCGTCGCGCTGCCGGGCGCGGAGCAGGCCGTGCTGTCGCTGGTGCACGGCGGCCCCAAGCGCACCGACCCGGACTACCAGGCGACGGCGCTGATGGCGACGCTGCTGGGCGGCGGTTTCTCCAGCAGAATCAACATGAATATCCGCGAGAAACACGGCTATGCCTACGGCGCGCGCGGCGGCTTCGACTACTACCGCGGCGGCAGCCACTTCATCGCCAGCGCGTCGGTGCGCAACGACACGGTCAGCGCGTCGGTCACTGAGATCCTCAACGAAATGAAAGGGATGCGCGATGCGGACGTGACGCCGGCCGAATTGTCGCGCGACAAGGAAGGCGCCATCCTGTCGCTGCCGGCGCGCTGGGCGACGGGCCGCTCGATCCTCTCGACGTTTCAAGGACTTCTGTACTTCGGCCTGCCCCTCGACGACTACGACCACTTCATCGAGCGCGTGCAGGCGGTGACGGCGACGGCGGTGCGCGACGCCGCCAAGGCGCACGTGCAGCCGGGTGGCGTGCAGGTGCTGTGCGTCGGCGACCCCGTGCAGGTGCGGCCGCAGCTGGAGGCGCTGGTGCGCAAGGACGGCGCGCTGCAAGGCGGCGAAATCGTGGAACTGGATGCCGACGGCCAGGTGCTGCAGTAGCCGCACTCAGGGCGCGACGATGTGCCAGCAGCGGTGGACCTGCTTGTTGCGGTAGTCGACCGGCACCGTGCGCGCGGTGATCTCGCGAATGCTGGCCACCGGCAAGTCTTCGAGTTCCGGAACGAAACGCTGGTGGTTGGTCGAGAAGAACAGCTCCGCCCCCGGCGCCAGCACCGCCAGCGCCGCCACCAGCAGGCGCCGGTGATCGCGCAGCACGTCGAAATCGCTGGTCATGCCGCGACTCGCGGAGAACGACGGCGGATCGACGACGGCGAGCGTCCAGCGCCGCCCGGCCTGCGCCGCATGTTCCAGGAAACGCAGCGCATCTTCGCGCACGAACGTGTGCTGCGGCCCGGGCCGCGTGTTGAGCCCCAGGTTCTCCTGCGCCCACGTCAGGTACGTGTTCGACAGGTCCACGGTCGTCGTCGAGCGCGCACCGCCCAGCGCCGCCGCGCACGTGAATGCGCCGGTATACGCAAAAAGATTGAGGAACTCCGCATCCCTGGCCCGCTCGCGCACCATCTGCCGCGTCTCGCGGTGGTCGGGGAACAGGCCGGTGTCGATGTGATCGCTCAGGTTGACCCAGAAGCGCAGATCGCGCTCGCGCACCACGAAGCGTTCGCCGTGCGTGCCCAGCTTCTTGTAGCGCACGCCCGCGCCGGTGTGCCGGCGCTTGAGGACCACATGATCCTCGGGAATATCGAGGACATGCGCCACGGCCGCTGCCATCGTCGGCAGCCAGTCCGGCAGCTCGTCGGTCTGGCGGCGCGCGTACTCGGCGACGAGCAGGTGGCCCTCGTACCAATCGACAACTGCGCGGATCTCCGGGATGTCCCAGTCGTAGAGCCGAAAGGCGCCGATCTGCGCCTTCTCGAACGACTTGCGCAAGTGCTTGAAGTTCTTGAGCACCCGCTGAGCGAGCATCTCGGCCTGGCGCTGCATCGGGTGGGCGGCGGGTTCGGGCGTCATGGGCACACAAGCTAGCACAGTCGGTCAGTTCGCGCGCGCCGGCAGCCCAGCGAGGAGCTCGCGCGTCGGATGGCGCCGCAGCTCCTGCATGGCGGCCAATTGCCACGTGATCTCCGCATCCAACAGCCCGGACAGCGCCCGCGCGCGGTCGCGCAGCGCCGGCTCCAGGGCGAGGTTGCGCCGCTCGCCCGGATCGGCGGCGAGGTCGAACAGCCAGGATTCGCCCGTCTCCAAGTCCTCGATACGCTTCTGGTTTCCCACCTGCAGCGCGGCCATGCGCCCGCCGATGTTGGAAAACGCGAAGTAGGGGCCGCGATCGGCCGCCGTGTCGAGCAGGCTGTGGCCCTGATGGCCAGGATACGGAGACAAACCAAGGACATCGAGCAGCGTCGGCGCCACGTCGATGGTCGTCACCGCGCGGGCATCGCGGCTCGGCGCCTCGCCCGGGATGTGCAGGATCAGCGGGATGTCGACGAACTCCTCGTAGAGGTGCATGCCGTGGGCGAAAAGCCCATGCTCGCCAAAGGCTTCGCCGTGATCGCTCAGCAGCACGATGGCCGTGTCCTGCGCCGCGCCGCTCTGCTCCAGGTCGTCGAGCAGCCGGCCAAGCTGCCGGTCGGCGAACACCAGCGCGTTGTCGTAGCGGTTGATCATCAGCGTGCGCCGCGAAGGCGGCGGATGGAAGTCCGCGATACCAAAACCTTCTGCCGCCGGCGCGAAGGGCGCGTGCCAGTCGGGCATCTCCTCCTTAGCGCGCTCCGGCGGCGGCGTGTAGTAGGGCGAGTGCGGGCGCAGGAACTTCACGTAGGCGAAGAAGGGCTCGCCGCGCGCCAGCAGGGGCCGGTACCAGGCAGAAAAGGCATCGACGACGCGGTCTTCGCGCACACCGGCCCAGCGGTGCACCTCCGGCGCCAGGGCCGTGCGCGCCGCCGTGCGGGCGTCGAGGAAGGCATCGCACAGGGCGGGGAACATCGGGGCGTAGCCGCGCTCGGCACCTTCCCAATCCGCTGAGAACACGCCGGCATGCCAGCCAGCGGCGCGCGCCAGGAGGTGCACCGGCACGCCGCCATGCCCCGCCGAGTAGTCGTCGGCCTTGGTGGGATTGAGCTCCGGCAGCAGGCTGTAAAGCAGCGCAACTGTTGCCAGATCCGTGTGACCGCCATTGGTGCGCGCGGCCGTGAACAGGCGGCTCTGCGCCGCGAGGCGGGCGATGTTCGGCGCCACCGAGCGCGAATAGCCATAGACATCGAGATGTTGCCGCGTGATCGAATCGATGAACACCAGCACGACGTTGCGCGCCCTGGGCGCGTGGCGCGGCAGCCTGGCCCAGGTCAGCGCCGGCATGGCGATCGGGCGCTGTTTCTGGGCAAGCGCTTGCAGTTGCTCAGGAAAGGCAAGCTGCGCCGCCGCCGCCCGCGCCTGCATGGTCAGCGGATCGCCCGCAGCCACCGCGACCCAATGCGCCAGGCCATCGACGGTCGGGTGGATGTGGTGCAGCAGCGTCGTGCGCTCCGGCGGCGGCGCGCGGCCCCAGGCCACCAGCCCCAGGCCGACGGTCACGCCATAGGCCACCGCGCGCTGGCGCGGGCCGATGTACCAGCGGTGCAGGGCCGGCACGGCGCGCCACGCCCGGCCGATCTTGACGGAGATCACCAAGACGATCAGGTAGATGGCAATGAGCGCCGCCAGCTTGGGCGCCTCCGGCCCGAGCAGCATCGCGTCGGCCTCGGACGCCATCGCGTGGACAAAGGCCACGGTATCGCGCACATCCATGAAGTGCGCCGCCGCGGCGTGCCAGATCAGCTCGAGCAGCAGCGCCGCCGTCCACGCGCCGGCCGTGGCGTCCGCGATCACGTCGTCGATCGACAGCACCGGCCGCAGGCGCTGCCAGCGCGTCGTCGGCTTCTGGCCCGGCGGCAGCCGCAAGGCCAGGAGCGCGGCGGCGCTCGCCACCCACAACCCACCGATCACATAGACGAAGATATCAACGGCCGGCCACAGCCGCGCGGCCAGCGCCACCAGGCCCGCCAGCGCCGCCAGCAGCAGCAGCGCCTCGACCGGGCGGCGCCAGCGGCCCAGCTTCCACAGCAGCGC
>CAIXAA010000672.1 GCA_903917305.1 uncultured Myxococcales bacterium
CCGCCGCAAAAACCTACAGAAAAACCAACGGCTTTGGATTAGAAGCGACCGGCCAGCAGCGCGCCGCGGCCGTCCGGCCAGGGTGCCACGCTGACGCGCGCCGATGGCGCTGTGGCGAGCAGCACGGCGCCAACGGTTCCCGCGACGACGCCTGCGCCGACCAGCGCCCAGCCACCGTATTCCCGCGAGTTGATGCTGCTTTGCTGCGCATTCGCGTCGCCCTGCCCGATGCCGGTGATGTGGCCTTGCCCGTCCGTCACGCTCAGCCGCCCGTTGAGCGTCGATTGATCCGACGCCGCCATCGCCAGCACCACGCCCGCCACGATGACCGCCGCGCCTCCGCTGATCAGCAGCACCGTGCCCGCCGTGGCGCGCGACGACCCTTGCTCGGGCTGGGCTTTCGGCGGCGGCGGGCGCGGCTCCGTGCGCTGCGGCGGCGGCGGCTTGCGCGCAGCCTTCATCTCGCTCAAGTGGAAACGCGCCTTGGCCACTTCCGGCTGGCTGGGCGGCGCACGGTCGAGGTACTCCTGGTACATCCGTTCCGCGTCGGGCAGTTGCCCGGCGCGCTCCGCCGACCGCGCCGCGTTGTACAGGTACAGCGTCTCCCCCGGCCACGTGTGGTACGCCTGTCCGTACAGCGTCGCCGAGCGCACGAAATCGCCCGCCAGGTACGCCTCCAGCGCCTGTTTCGACAGCGCCAGCGCGTCTTCGCGCGGATCGGCAGCGTGCGCCGCCAAGGGCACCAGCGCCATGGCCAGCATCAGCAAGATCGCAAGAACCCTTCGCATGTCCACCCTCAGTATGCCTTGACCGGCGCGTAGACGTCCTTGCCGCCGCCGACGCCGCATTGGCCCAGGCTGTTGGCGCCCCAGCACCACACGCTGCCGTCCTTCTTGCGCGCGCAGGTGTGCGACCCGCCAGCCGCCACTTCGACGACGTCGCCCAGTCCACTGATTTGCTTCGGTGATTTGCCTTGCATTGCGGAGTTGCCCAGGCCAGCCTGGCCGTCGGCGTTGCCGCCCCAACACCAGACGTCGCCGCCAGCGCCGACCGCGCAGCTGTGGGTGTCGCCGACGGCGATGGACGTCATGCCGCTCAAGCCCTGGGCCTGGACCGGCGAGCTGTAGCTGCTGTTGCCGCCGTTGTTGCCCAACTCCCCTTCGTTGTTGCGTCCCCAGCACCAGACCTGGCCGCCGTTGCGCAACGCGCAGGCGTGCTGGTCGCCGGTCGCGATCGCGGTGACGTCCGTGAAGGCGCCGACTTGCGCAGGCGAATACGCGAACTGGCTCGTGCCGCCCAGGCCGTCGCCGATCTGGCCGCTGCCGTTGTCTCCCCAGCAAAACGCCTTGCTGTACGCGGTGATGGCGCAGGTGAAGTTCGAGCCGGCAGCGAGCTTGGTCGCGTACTCGCCCAGCGACGACTTCGCGATGCCGGCGCCGACCGAGCTCTTGCCGTCGCCGAGCTGGCCGGCGCTGCCGAGGCCCCAGCAATCGACCACTCCTTCGCCGATGATCGCACAGCTGTGGTGGCCGCCCGCCGCGACGCGGGAATACGGCAAAGCGGTAGTCTGCGAAGGCGTGCAGCGTGCGCCCGTCGATCACGCTGGGCGCAACCACCGGGATCTCGCGATCAACCAGTTCCTGCACGAAGGCGTGTTCCTCGAGTATCTGTGCGTCGGTCCAGCGCCCGGGGCGATAGAACTTGGCAATCAGCGGCGGGCCATCTTCCATCC
>CAIXAA010000673.1 GCA_903917305.1 uncultured Myxococcales bacterium
GGCTTGCCGGTGTGCAGCGTGCCGGTCGCGAGGTCGGTCGTCCAAATCACCGTGAGCGCCGTGGGATCGTCATGGTCATCGCTGACCGTCGCTTCGAACTCCACCGCGGAGCCGACAATCGCCACCGCATTGAGCGCGGGCTTGGTGATGACGAGCTGCGGCGACTTGTCGACCTTCTTGATGTCCGCGGCGATGGTGTCGACGCTCGGTCCATCGTAGGGCACGACATCGGGGACATCGCTCACGGCATCGGGCGCGGGCGCGTCGGTCAGGGCCGTGGTATCGACGACGCTGCCTTCATGGCCGCTGGTGGAACCGCAGGCAGCGAGGGCGAAACAACCGACGAGCAAGGCGAGTGAGAGGGAGCGGACGCGCATGGAGAGGACCTCGGTGGGGCAGGTGCGGAGGCAGGAGGCGCGGCAGGGCGTGCCGACTGCGCAGTATGACAATGTGCGGTTGAAGGGCAAGTTGCAGGCGAGGTTGCCGTCAATGCTTCGCCTCGGACCGCCCGGCATCGAGCGACCGCTGCGCTGTGGCGAGCGCTTGCGCCGGCGGCGCCTTGCCGGCCAGGACCTGCGCCATCATCGGCTCGAGCGCTGACTTGAGCCGCATCCAATCGCTCGACCCCGGCATCGGCCGCGAGCGCTGGGCCTGGGCGCGCAGCACGTTCGGCAGGGGATCCGCGCCGGCCGCATCGGCGGCGAAGGTCTGCTGGTTGGCCGGCGCCAGGTGGCCGATCTGCAGGCGCACCAGCGCGGCCTCGTCACTCGCCAGGTAGTCCGCGACGCGCAGCGCCGCAGCCGGCTGCGCCGATGCCCGCGTCAGGAACACCGCGTCGACGTGGAGCAAAGGCTGCAGCGGCTCGGGCAGGACAGCGACACCCCACGCGAGGTCCTTGGGCAGCGACGCCGCGAATGAGGCGCCGCGCACGGCCATCGGCAGCCGGCCGGCGCCAAACTCGGCAGCGACATGGGTCGGATCGGCGTCCAGCAGCAGGATCTTGCGGTTCGCCAGGTCGCGCAGCGTGTCCAGCAGCGCGGCCGCCTGCGGCGTGTCGATGCGCGGGTTCTGGCCATCCGCGCCCTGCAGCAGCGGCACGAGGCTGGGCGCGTGCAGCAGGTCGAGCGCGAGCAGCGGCCCGTTGGCCGCGCGCAGTTGGCCGAGTAGCTGCGGCCAGGTCGTGGGCGGCGCCGGCACCAGCCGCTTGTTGTAGAACAGCAGCAGCGACTTGACCGACAGCGGCAGGCCGTACACCGCACCCGCCTCGGTCAGCTGCGGCAGCGTCTGCGGCAGGAAGCGCGCCAGCCGCTGCTGCGTGGCAAACGCGCCGAGCGGCTGGATGTCCGCGGCATCGCCCACCGGCACGAGCGGTTCCGCCGCTGAAATCACGAGATCCGGCGCGTGGCCCGCGGCTTGCGCGGCATGGAGCGCCTGGGGCAACGGCCCGCTGGGCGCCGCCTCCGCGCGCACCGGCTGGTCGGGATGGCGGGCGTTCCAGCGCTGCAGCAGTTCCGCCAGCGGCGGCTGTTCCTCGCGCGCACCGGCCGTCCACCAGATGCGCACTACCGGCGGTTCCACGCGCGCGGGCAGCGGCGGCGCCACGACGACTCGGCGCGCGGCGTGGGGCGCGGGCGCACGCGTGCACGCCGGCAGCGCCAACACGCACAGCACGAGGGCTGCCTGGATTCGCATCAGGACTCCCGCATCCAAGCTCAGCAACCGTTGCAGATCGGCCCGCACGGGTCGGAGCAGCACGGGTCGCAGCTGCAGTCGCTGGGGTTCTGGCAGCAGAAGTCGCCGCAGCACACCGGATCCGTGCAGCAGGCGTCGGAGACGCAACCGGCCGTGGGGTCGCAGGTCTGGCAGCCCGGGCAGGAGAGGGCGCCGCCGCCTGCCTTGCATTTGCCCGTGCCGTCGCAGATGTCGCCGACGGTGCAGGCGTTGTTGTCGCTGCACGGCGCGGTGTTCATCGCGACGGTCTTGCACACGCCGGCCGCGCAGCCGTCGTCGGTGCAAGGGTTGCCGTCGGTGCACGCGTTGGCGTCGTTGGGCTTGTGGGTGGCGCAGCTGCCGCCGCCGCAGAAGTCATCCGTGCAGGTGTTGTTGTCGGTGTTGCTGCAAGGGGTTGTGTTGTTGAGGTGCTGGCAGGCGCACGTGCCGCCGGAGCGGCCGTCGTCGGTGCACAAGTTGCCGTCGTCGCACGTCGCGTAGGACGCGGTGAGGAAGACGTACGCGGCGCCGGCGTTCGGGCTGCTGTTGTCGTTCTGGTTGCCATCGACCGTGGTGGCGTTGCTCGCCTCGAGCGGGGCGCCGACCAGGACGGTGTAGGGGTAGAGGCCGCTCACGGCGACGGCCGAGCCGAACCTGTCGCCGTTGTTGGGGTTCAATGCACTGCCGCCACCCGGATTCGACGCCTTGAGGTAGGCCTTGAGGTTCCAACCGACCGACGACTCGAACAGGTAGACCGCGCCGCTGGCGGACAGGCTGTTGTCGGCCTGGATGCCGTCGACGCCCTTGGAGCCGCCGTCCTCGAACGGTGCGCCGACGACGGCGAGGTTGTTGTCGAATGCCACGGACGTGCCAAAGCCGTCGCCCGCGTCCGCCACGGGCGGTGCGAGTGCGCCGCCCAACGACCAGACGGCGCCGGACCGGCCGTACACGTACGCCTTGTTCGCCGGAGGTGCGCCGATGACGATGCCCTGCCCCATGATCGCCACCGCCGCGCCGAAGTTGTCGCCGTTGTGGTTGATGGGCGCCTTCATGTTGGCCTGGTTGGTCCACGCGCCCGGGCCGGTGCGCAGGTAGACCCACGCCGCGCCAGAGCTGTACGCCGTGTAAGGCCCGGTCTTGACGCCATTGACGCCCACGCCGGTCGAGCCCTCGCCCGGTGCGCCGACCACAGCCGTCGTCCCGTCGATGGCCACCGATGAGCCGAAGTACCAGTAGTAGTAGTCATTCGAGGCCTTGATGCGCGCCTCTTGCGCCCACGCCGAGCCCGTCCGCGCAAAAGTGTAGGCCGCACCTGCACCTGGATACGACTCGTTGTCGCCGGCGGGATTGACGCCGACCGCCAACGCTGCCTCGTACGGCGCGCCGACGATGGCCAGATCGCCGGATACCGCCACCGCCGTGCCGAAATGGTCGCCGGGGCTGATGTTGGAGGCCTTGAGGTACTGCTGCTGCGTCCACGTCGTGCCGACGCGCACGAAGACGTAGGCGGCGCCGCTGTCGATCGAGCCGTCGTTGGCGGGCGCTGCCGCGCTGTTGCTGTCTTCGAACGGTGCGCCGACGATGATCGTGTTGCCGGAGATGCCGACCGCCTGGCCGAAACGGTCGCCGACCGCGGCGTTGCCGGCGGTGAGCGCCTGCTGCTGCGTCCACGTCGCGCCGGAACGCACGAAGACCACGACCTTCTCCGCGCCGGGGGAGCCGACCACGGCCGTGTCCCCATCGACAGCCACGCTCGTGCCGAGCTCCTTGGCACCGGCGCTCTTGAAGTACGACTGCTGAGCCGCGTCGTAATTGTGCAAGCATCCCAAGGCATAATAGCACGTGTCGGCGGTGCAGCCGTTGCCGTCATCGCAGTTGAGCACCGTGTGCGAGCACGCCCCGCCGAGGCACTGGTCGGTCGTGCACAA
>CAIXAA010000674.1 GCA_903917305.1 uncultured Myxococcales bacterium
GCGCCAGACCCAACACCAGGTGCGTCGTGGCAATCACGTCGCGGCGCGGAGTTACGCGCACGCCGGCCCAGCGCACGCACAGCGCCACAGGACCCTGCACCACCAGCCCCGGCGCCGCGAGCGGCATCCAGAGCAGCAGCGTCGCCGCGTGCAGCAGCGCCCGCCAGAGCAGGGGCCGCCAGCCGTGCGCGCGCCGCAGGTCGCGGTCGGTCAGCCCGAGGTCGTCCAGGCCTTGCAAGTACGCGTGCACACGTTGGTAGAGCGCCGCGACATCCGGCCGGTCGCGGACCGTGGCGAACAGCGCATTGAAGCGGCGCGCCAGCTCCACGCGGTGCCACAGCGAGATGCCGTCCGGCTGGTAGAGGCGGCGCACGCCGTCGAGCACGCGCACCGTCTCCCAGTCCGTGCCGTTGACCGTGAGCTCCTTCAAGCCGGCGTCGATGCGCGCCGTCAGCTCGTTCACGGTCGCACGTTCATCGGCAGCAAACGCGTCCGCGTCCGCCGTGCCCACCGTGATGGGCGTGCCGTACTGCAGCAGCACGCTCGAACGAAACCGCTTCGGATTCAGGTAGGTCAGGCCGCACGGCACGATGTCGAGCGGCTGGTCGTGCCGGTGCGCGACGTCCAGCGCGATGCGCGCCGCGCCGGTCTTCAGCCGCGCGATGTGCGCCTGGTCGTGGCTCAGCCCTTCGGGAAAGATGCCCATCGCGCGCCCGCCCGCGAGCACCAGCGAAAGTTGCTGAAAAGCGGCCTGGTTGTCGACGTCGCCGCCGCTGTGATCGCTGCGCCGCGCCACCGGCACCGCGCCCAGGATGCGCATCACCAGGCGCAACGCGGGGTTCTTGAACAGCACGTCCTTGGCGGCGAAGTGCACGATGCGGCCCGACGTCGCCAGGATCAGCGCCGGATCGATCAGCGAGTTCGGATGGTTGCCGGCGAAGATCAGCGCGCGGTCGCCTTCGGCGGCGATGTTCTCGAGGCCCACCACTTCGATGCGGCGAAAGAACACGCGCAGGCAAAGGCCCAGGAGGGTCTGGAGGGCGCGGTAGGCGAGCATCGGGCGTTCCAGCAGGCGCGGCGAGCGGCGCACGGGGCATGGTAGCGGCAAAGGGCTGAGTGCGAAAGGGAAATGTCGCAGCAGCGCTGCCCGTCAATCCGGATGTTCCGCCAGCAGGCGCAGGAACTCCTGGGCGAACAGCTCCGCATCCTTGGGCCAGCGCGCGGTCAGCAAACGGCCGTCGCGCACCACGAATGGCTGCCACGGCGCCGCGCCCGCGTCGAACTGCTGCGGGTTGGCGAGGTTGTGCTCGACTTCGTCCTGCACCCACGCCGGATAGGTGCGAAAATAGGAGCCCAGCTTCCACGACGTCGTGTAATAGCCTGCCTTCTCAAGGGTTCGCGTCAGCGCCGTCACGCGCCGGTCGCGCAGCACGCTCACGCCGGTGACCGGGTCGATCGTGCGCGCCAGCGCCAGCACGCCGTGGCAGATCGCCGCCACCGCCTTGTCCTGGTGCAGGAAGTCGCGGATGACGTCGCGCAGCGCCTCGCTCTCCAGGTACGGCTTCATCCCCGGCGCGTGGCCGCCCGGCAGCAGCAGGGCGTCCCACTGCGCCGCCTGCACGTCGCGCCAGCGCAGCGGCTTCTGGAAAGCTTCGCTTTGCGCCATGCGCTGATAGTGGGCAATCGCATCGGGCTTGGCGCCGAGCATGCCGAGCAGCGGCCCGGTCAGCATTCGCGGATCGCACGCGCCGACCGCGCCGTTCTCCGTGGCAAAGGCGACCTGCACACCGGCAGCGGTCAGGTGGTGCCAGGGCGTCGCGGCTTCGGTTGGATCGAAGTCGTGGTCGGGGATGCAGCAGAGCACGCGGGGCACGTTGGACTCCAGCTACTTGGCGACGGAAAGGATCGCATTGACCGCGCCAGCATACGAAGCCGCCGTGCCGTCCGCCATGCTGAAATACAGCGTCGTGCCATCGACTTTCAAGTCCGAAGCGTTGCCCTTCAAGCCGCACACCAGCGGCGTCACCGCGCCGCCTGTCTTGGGCATCTTGAAGATCGCGTGCTGGCCCATGGCGTTGGTCGTCGCGAAGTAGAGCGTGTCCGTGCTGGAATCCAGGACGAGCGCGCCGGGCTGATCGACCGTGGCGAGCAACTCCGGCATGCCCGGCAGGTTGGCGTGCATGACGCTGCCGCTGACGGCGCTGCCGGTCTGCGTCCAGTAGATGGCGCTGCCGTCGCCGACGATGCCGGGGTAGCTGGTGCCGTCCGACGTGATGGTCTGCGGCGTGGTCGAGCCGATCGGGATGCGCAACAGGCCGCCGCTGCCGCCGAACGAGGAGCGGCCGACGTAGACGCCGGTGGCATCGACGAACAAGCTGCCGGAGAAGGCGGCGTTGGCGAACTCGATGACCGCGCTGACCATGCCATCGACGTTGACCGTGCGCACGCCGGGCTTGAGGTTGGCGCCGCTATATTCCTGTTCAATCCAGTAGACCTGGCCGTTGTAGAGCGCGACGTTGCGCGGCTGGTTGGCGCCGAGCTTGAGGCCGGCGTCCTTCTGCACGAGCTGCGTGGCGGGCGAGGTGCCGTCGGCGCTGAGCGGCGCGTTCCAGATGCCGGGCGTGTCCATCGACGAGAAGTAGACGCCGCTGAAGTCGACCGCGATGCCTTCGTACGTCATGCCGAACGTGCCGCTGTCCTGCACGAGCAGGTTGGGGGGCCCGCCGTCCGTGCCCCAGAGCGGCATGGACTGCACATAGCTGACATTGTTCATCTGCGGCTTGACGGCGGTCCAGTAGATGCTGCTGCTGTCGATGGCGAAGCCCTGCACCCAGTTGGTCGAGGTGTAGAGCACGTTCGGTGCAATGTCAGGGCATTGCGACCACGGGTCGACCATCACGTCGGCATCGTAGCCCGTGTCGTAGCCGGCGTCCGGTTGCGAATACCAGTCGTAGTCGACGTCCGGCTGCGTGTAGCCGTCGTAGTCCACGTCGTAGCCGGAATCTGGCTGGTAGTAGCTGTCGTAGTCGACGTCGTAGCCCGTGTCTGGCTGGTAGTAGCTGTCATAGCCGCTGTCCGGTTGCTCGTAACTGTCGTAGCCGACGTAGGAATCGGTGTCGGAGCCGATGGTGGCGTCGTTGTCCGGCGAGGTGGCATCCGGCTGCACCCACGCGTCCGAGGCGACATCCACGGTGGGGACGACGTCGGTCTTGGCGGCGTCCTGTCCGGGTGCGATCGCATCCTGACCGATGGTGTCCGGTGCAGGTGCGGGCAGTTCTTGGGCGATCGTGTCGTTGCCCGGGGCTGCTGCGTCCGCGCCGGTGTCGGCGCCAGTGGCGACGTCCGGGCAGCCTGCGTCGCCGCAGTAGAAGCCGGTGCCGGTGTAGATGGGGCCGGCGCAGGCCGAGAGTGCGGCAAGAACGGAGAAGCAAAGGGAGAGTCGAAGGGCCTGCCGGGTCATGGGTGCCTCGTGGAGGGTGAACCTCGCGGCGAAGCTATTGCGGGGCGGAGGGAAGTGCAAGGGTGGTGCGCGTGCGCGCGGCACGAAGGGGCGGCTCTCCAGCGAATCGAGTCGTCAAGGCGCTGCGCCACCGAGATCGCGCCGAATCCGCAGAAGCAGCGCCGGCGAACTTGACAGGTGAATATCCTCATCGAGAATCGCTCACCGCTGCGCGGAATTGCGCGCGCCAAAGCGAGGCCGTCATGAGGAACTGGAAGCTTGGTGTCGTCCTGGTAGCCTTGGCTGCCGCCGCTTGCGGTTCGTCTGCCGGCAGTACTTCCGGTCCGGACGCCGCCGCCGCACCTGCGGACGTCGCGGATGTCGCGAGCAGTGGCGACGCGTCGGCCGACATTCCCGACCCCGGCGCGACGTCCGACACGGCCAAGGGGACGGACGTTCCCGCCGATGTCATCGAATCCGTTCCCGACGTCGTCGTCCCGATCGTCGACGTCGCGTCGGCCGATGGGACCATCTCTGCCGACGCAGGCACGGATACCGGCGTGACCAGCTCCGACGCCGGCGCCACATGCGGCGGCCTGGGCCAGCTGTGCTGCTCTGGTCAGAGCTGCAACAACGCACAGTTGGCGTGCGACGCGACGGGCAAATGCGCGACCTGCGGCGTCAAGGACGGGCCCTGCTGCGGCGGCGTCCAGTGCAGCAGCGGAACCACTTGCTCGAACAACGTTTGCGTCTGCGGCGGCGCCCAGCAGCCCTGTTGTGCGACCGGCGTGATGTGCCAGGGCGGCATGGCCTGTGCCGACTCCAGCGGCATGGCTGCGTTGCCTCCCGCTGGCGTCTGCCTGCCCTGCGGCGCCGTCGGCAAGCAGTGCTGCGGCAACGACTGCAACACCGGCATGACGTGCATCACCGGCAACGGGCTCACGCACCAGTGCGGGTACTGCGGCGAATACGGGATGAACTGCTGCCCGGGCGACAAGTGCACCGACGGTTCGACCTGCCTGACCATCAAGGGCCAGCAGTACAAGGGTTGCACCTGCGGGTTGCCTGGACAGCCCTGCTGTCCGGCCGGGATCGGCGGCTCGACCATCACCAATGGGTGCTCGCCGGCAAGCGTCTGCCAGGCTGGGTCCTGCGTGGCGTGCGGCGGTGGCGGCCAGCCGTGCTGCACGGTGCCGTACATGGACCCGGACTACGCCGGCTGGGGCGATCCGCTTTGTTTCCAGGCACTCGGCGTGGCGTGCAACCCCGGCACGCAGAAGTGCGAGCCCTGCGGCGCCGTCGGCGAGGTGTGCTGCAAGGGCGCCAAGGCCGCAGCGGTGCAGCCCGCCTGCCAGCTGGGCTATTGCTCCGGGACGACGTGCGTCTGCACCGACCCGGATCCGACCAAGTGCCCGCAGTAGGGCAGCGCCGGTTCGCCGAATACGTGATGCTTTGACCAGTTGCGCGTTCCACAGCGGAGCGGAGCGCCGCAGGCAAAATCACCGCTTGTCGAGCACCTCAATCGGCGGCATCGCCTTCCCTTCCAAATACTCCAAGCTCGCCCCACCGCCGGTCGACACATGCGTCATGCGCTCGCCCAGCCCCATGTCCTCCACCGCCGTCGCCGAGTCGCCGCCGCCAATCACGCTCACTGCGCCATTGTCCGTCGCGCGCGCCACCGCCTCCGCCACCGCGCGCGTTCCCGCCGCGTACGACGGGTTTTCGAACACGCCCATCGGCCCGTTCCACACGATCGTCCCCGCCAGATCCAGCACTTCGCTGAACGCCGCGATGGTCTTGGGCCCGATGTCCATGCCCAGCAGGTTGTCGGCAATGTCCACGCCGTCCGTCACGATCGGCACGCCGGCCTTGAAGTCGTCCGTCGCCACATGGTCGATTGGCAACAGGATCTTGTCACCCGCCAGGGCCAGCAGCTTGCGCATCTCGTCCAACTGCTCCTGCTCGCACAGGCTCTTGCCAAGTCGCACGCCACGCGCCGCCAGCAGCGTGTACGCCATCGCGCCGCCAATCAGGATGCGGTCGACCTTGTCCAGCAAGGCCGCGATCAGCTTCAATTTGTCCGACACCTTCGCGCCGCCCAGCACCGCGACGAACGGCCGCTTGGGGTGCGCCACCGCCTCCGCGAGGTATTTGATTTCCTTTTCGACCAAATACCCCGCCACCGCCGGTCCGCCCTTTTTCTGGATCGCCTTGGCGACGCCGTACATGCTCACGTGCTTGCGGTGGCAGGTGCCAAACGCGTCGTTGACGTAGACCTCGCCCAGCCGCGCCAGCTTCTCGGTAAACGCTGCAATCCTGGCCTCCTGCTCCGGCGTCGGCTTCTTGTCCGGGTTCTTCTTGGCCTTGTCGATCAGGTCCTCGCCGGCATCGAAGCGCACGTTCTCCAGCAGCAGCACTTCGCCCGGCTGCATCGCCTGCACGGTCGCGAAGTCCGCGTCGCCGCCCACTTCTTGGGCGCCCAGCAGCACCGGATGCCCGAGCAGCACCGCCAGGCGCTCCGCCGCTGCCGCGTTCGAGAACTCCGCCTCGTAGCCCTTGCCGCTCGGCCGCCCGAGGTGGCTCATCAGCACCAGCTTGGCGCCCTGGTTCAGCACGCGGCGGATGCTCGGCAGCGCCAGCACGATGCGCCGGTCGTTGGTGATGTGCCCGTCCTGCAGCGGCACGTTGAAGTCGACGCGCATCAGCACGTTCTGGCCGGAAACGTCGATGTCCGCGAGGGTCTTGGTGGTCATGGCGGGGCTCCTGTTCGTGGGATGCAACGGTTGTAGCACCGGGCGTGGGTGGGTTCAACGCCCCGGAGCCGGAGCCGGAGCCGGAGCCGGAGCCGGAGCCGGAGCCGGAGCCGGAGCCGGAGCTGGAGCCACAGCCGGTTCCGGCGCCTCCTTGAGCTGCTCCCGCGCCTTGCGCGACTCCGACCCCAGCATCCACGTGTTCTGCAGCGCCTTCAAGACCACCACCGCCTCGCGCAGCGTGCCGTGCAAGTCCTTGGCAATAGTCGGGATCTCCGGACCCACCCGCGCCATCTGCTCGGCCAGCACGGCCAGGTGGTCCAGCATCGCGCCGCTGCGCTTGTCGTCCGCCAGCCGTTCCAGCGACGCCACCAGCCGATCCGCGCGGCCCTCGCCCATCACCTTGTCGGCGCTGCCCAGAATGCGCATCAGGTGGCCGTCTTCCGCGGTCAGCCGGTCCAGGCGCTCGAACGCCGAATCCGCGCGCCCCAGCAGCTTGTCCATGCGCCCGCGGTCCAGCGCCGCGGCGCCTCCGCGCAAAAAGCCGTGCAACGCCGGGTCGTTCAGCAGCGTCGCCGTGCCTTGCAGCGTCACCGCCAGCGCCGGATCCTGCAGCAGCGCGGTCAGCGGCGGCGCCGTGTCGTCCAGCAGCTTGTCCAGCTTGGCCAGCAGCGGCCCCAAGCGATCGAGCGTCGCGAACAGCTTGTCCAGGCGCCCGTCCTGCTCCAGCAGCGCGAGGATCTTGTCGAACGACGCCATCGTGCGGTCCAGCGTGCGCAGGTATTGGCCGAAGTCGATGGTCTCCAGCAAGTCCAGGATCTCCACCGGTTCCTGCGCCGCAATCAGCGCGCCGTGCGGCAGCGGCCCGCCCGGACCCGGCTGCGGCACCAGGTGCACGCGCTTGTCGCCGATCCCGAGCATGCGGCGCGGCACGGCGCGGATGCCGGTGCGGATGCGCTTGGCGTGCTCCGCCCAGACGATGAGCTCGACGTGGACGCGGTCGTCTTCCGTGATGACGATACTGCCGATTTCGCCGACTTCCACGCCGGCGAGCAAGACCGGCGAGCCGGGATGCAGGCCGTCGCCGCGCGCCAGCACGGTGTGGTAGGCGATGCGCGGCGCGAACCAGCGGTTGCGGACGGCGGCGCCGATGAAGAACACGACGACGAGGCAGAGCGAGCCGACCAGGAAGAGGCCCGCGGCGCGTTCGCGGCTCGACAGGGAGAACTTCATGCTTCCTCGTGGGATGGGGCCAGGTGGTAGCGCAGCACGCGGCCGCCGCGGGCGGCAAGCCAGGCTTCGAACGGCGGGTCCGGGGCACGCAGGCAGGCGACCAGCGCCGACGGCACCTTGGCGCGGTGCGCTTCGAGCAGGGCCCAAGACAGCGCGCCGGCATGGGAAAAGTCGCCACGGCCTTCGATGACCAGCCACGCGGGCTCGAGCGCCAGCGCGCGCGCGACGCACGCGCGAAAGCGCGTGGCGCCATCGACTTCATCCGGGCGGCGAGCGGCGACGCGCGTCA
>CAIXAA010000675.1 GCA_903917305.1 uncultured Myxococcales bacterium
GGCATCTTCTTGGCGAGGCCGCCCAGCCTGGCCACGTCGCGCGTGCCGGTGGCGTGCAGCACGGAGCCGGCGCAGAAGAAGAGCAAGCTCTTGAAAAGACCGTGGTTCCACACGTGCAGGAGCGCGCCGCCCAGGCCCAGGACGATCCACTCCGGGCGACCGGCGCTGCGGCCCAACTGCGCGAGACCCAAGCCGAGAAGGATGATGCCGATGTTCTCGATGCTGGAGTACGCCAGCAGCCGCTTCATGTCGTGCTGGCCGAGCGCCATGATGATGCCGTAGAGGCCGGTCGCGACGCCGATGGCGAGGAGGACGCCGCCGCTCCACGGCTCCGGATCGGGGAGGAACATCAGCACGCGGACGATGCCGAACACGCCCATCTTGAGCATGACCCCGGAAAGCAAAGCGGAAACGTGGCTGGGCGCGTTGGCGTGGGCGCCGGGGAGCCAGATGTGCAGGCCGATGAGGCCGGCCTTCAGGCCGAAACCGACCAGGGCGAGCCAGAAGATGGCCTGGAACGTGCCATCGGAGACGGCCGCGGCAGGCAAGGGGCCGAGCTCGTAGCTGCCCGAGATCGAGCGCATCAGCGAGAACATCGCGAACAGGCAGAGGGTTCCGGCGTGGGTGGCGACGAGGTAGTGCCAGCCGGCGCGGCGCACGGCGGGTTCGCTGTCATCGGCGGTGATGAGGAAGAAGGCGGCCAGCGCCATGATCTCCCAGCCGAACAGGAACGGGATGGCGGAGCGGGCGCTGACGAGCAGGAGCATCGCGCCGGTCATGACGCCGAGGAACAGGCCGAGCTTGCGGCCGCTGTCGGGGTGGTCGGCTTGAGGCCAGTAGCCCAGGCCGTAACGCGCGGCGAGGGGACCGAGGACGGCGATGGGAACGAGAAACCAGCGCTGGATGCCGTCCAGGCCGACCAGGCGCTGCAGGACGACGGGGGCCATCGGCAGCGTGAAATAGCGAGCGTCTTCAAGGCCCGAGAGCACGACGGCGACGAGCGCGACGACGCCGGCCAGGGTGAGCAGCGCCGATGCGAAGCGCTGGCCGACCGGGCTGCGGCGGTCCAGGAACAGCGCGGGCACGCCGCTGCTGAGCGCGAGAAACACCGCGAAAAGAAGCAAGAACTGTGTCATGTCCTCTAGACCAGCGCCGGGCGAGCGGTCGTCCCTGCGCGAGCGGACGGTCGATCTCCCGCGCGCAACTGTCAAGTGGCGGACGCTTGCGCCGTGGCGCGGGGCCGCGTAGCTTCGCCGGAGTGCCGTGGGGCCTGCCGCGCCAGGAAAGACCTGGAATGCCGGCCCTTTGCGAGGCTGCCGTGCCCGAAGACCGCCGCGCCTTGCTTGCACCTGCCCTTTCCTTCGCCTTTTTCGCGCTTTATGCCGCGACGGCAGCGCGCACGGTGCAAGGCTTCGATTGCGGCGAACTGACTGCCGTGGCACACAACTGGGGCGTCGCGCACCCTCCCGGTTTTGCAACATTTTCCCTGGTGGCTGGCGCGCTGGATCATGCGTCGCCCCTGCCCTCCGCGCACACGCTCGCGCTCCTGTCGGCGCTCGCGGGGGCGCTCGCGTGCGGGCTTCTCTGCGCCAGCCTGCTGCGGTTGGGCGCGCGGCCCGTCGCAGCCGGGATCGCCGCGTGTGCCTGGGGGCTGCTCGCGCCGACCTGGACGCTGCACACCGAGCAGGAGGTGTTTGCGGTCGCGCATTTCGCAGTCGCTTTGCTGCTTTGGCTGTCGATCCGTGAAGCACAAGGTCCGACTCGCCTGGGCCCGCTCTGGCTCGGCATCGCGAGCGCCGCGGGGGCGGGCGTGCACACGACCGTGGTCTTTGCCGCGCCGGTGGTCGCCCTGGCGCTGTGGCAGTCGCGCAACCGCCTGCCGCGGACAGCTCTTTTTTCGGCGGGTGTGGCCGTGGGCCTGCTGCCCTTGCTCTACCTGCCGTGGGCAGCGAGCCACGGCGGCGCGCCGGCTTGGGGTCACATCGACGGCCTGCAAGCGCTCGTGCACCATGTCTTGCGCAGCGATTACGGGGTCTTTTCGCTGGCGCTGGGCGAACACCACGGCTACGGCGCCGTGCTCGGCCGCTACCTCCAGCACGCCGCGGTCGACGGTGTCGTCGTCTGGCCGGTGCTCGTCGGTGCGGGCCTCGGCGCGAGCCTGCGCAAGCCCCATTCGCAACTGCATCTGATACCACTCGCTTTGTCCATCAGCCTACTATTTGCACTCATCTTTCTCACGGCGTTCGCCACGCCGGACAC
>CAIXAA010000676.1 GCA_903917305.1 uncultured Myxococcales bacterium
CTGCCGACGCGCTCCCAGGCGCTCGCCGCGCTGCGCCACGCCGACAACGCCGCGCAAAGCTTGGGTCTCGGCATCTTCTGCGCCATGCCGATCCCGCCGTGCGTCGCCGATCGCAGCGACTACCCGCATGTCCGGATGGGCGGCTGCTCCGCCGGATCCGAAGGCGGCGAGCCCGCCATCGCCGTCAACGGCGACGTCCGCATGTGCACGCTGCTCGCCGACCCCATCGGCAACATCTTCGAACAGGATCTCGCGACCTTGCCCAGCTGGAGCAGCGCCCGCGCCTTCCGCGGCGCCATCCCCGGGTTCTGCCAGGGCTGCGTCAAGGCGGCGACCTGCCTCGGCGGCTGCGGCGCGGCAGCGCTGTGGCTGAGCGGCAGCGCGGGCGAGCTCGACCCGTTCGTTGCCCAACACGTGCAAGAGGACTATCTTGCCAGGCTACCTCGGGGTCCAGAGACGGCAGCCAGCGAAGGAGCAGCGTCATGAGCGGAAAGCCTTTGGATCCCAGCCAGGACGAAGACACCAAAGCCATCCTGACGCGGCGCGCGCTGCTGATTCGCGCTTCGCTGGCCGGCGCGGGGCTGGTGGTCGGTACGGGTGCCGGCTGCGAGCAGTCGCAGGTGTGCCTGTCGGGCAAGGTGTTGCTGCCGCCCGACGCAGGCGTGTGCCTCGGGGACGTTCAGGTGTGCTTGACGCAAGATGTTCAGGACGGTCCGGAGGTGTGCCTCAAGGACGTCCACCCTGGCGACCTGGACGTGCCGGACGTCATCGAGCCCGACCTGCAGGCCTGCCTCTCGCCGCCGCTCGACGCGATCGAGCAGCCGGATGTGCCGTCGGTCTGCTTGTCGGATGTGCCGGAAGCGCCGGATGGTCCGCAGATCTGCCTGTCGCCGCTCGAGCCCGACACCGAGCAAGGCTGATCGCCGCCATGCGCGTCCTCCTCGTCGCCACCGGCAGCTCCTACGCCCCGGACGGCAGCTTTGGCGTGCCGCACCTCGTCTCGCTCGGCTCCTACGTCCAAGCCCACAGCAGCGCCAGCGTCGACATCCTGGATTTCGATTGGGAAAAACGCCTTCCCATCCCCGCGCCGCAACGCCTCTACGCCCCGGAGTGGGACGTCGTCGGCATCTCCTGCTACAGCTCCTTCGACTACCTGCGCGCCTTCCACCTCGGCGTCGAAGTGCGCCGCCGCAACCCGGGCGTGTGCCTCGTCGTCGGCGGCTACCACGCCAGCGCGCGGCCCGGCGACTTCACCAGTGAAGACAGCCCCTTCGACTACGTCGTCGTCGGCGAGGGCGAAAAGCCGCTGCTGCGCATCGTCCAGGCGCAGGAGCGCGGCGAGCGCGTGCCGGAGCGCGTGCTCGGTCCCGACATCGTCCCGAATCTCGACGACTTGCCCAGCCTCGACTGGAACTTGCTCGCCCGCTACGTGCCCACCGCGCGCACCGTGCGCGCGCAGGTGACGCTGTCGCTCAGCCGCGGCTGTCCGTTCCAGTGCGCATTCTGCATGGAGCCCGCCAAGGGCAGCAGCGGTTGGCGCGCCTACACGCCGCAGCGCGCCGAGGCAGAGCTGACGCAACTGCACGCCGCGCTGGATCTCACCGATCGCACGCTGTTTTTCACCGATCCGCTGTTCGGCCTGCGCGCCGGTTGGCGCCGCGAGATGCTGGAGCGCCTGCAGCGCCTCCAGTTGCCGGTCGCGAAGATTTGGGCCCTGACGCGCGTCGACGTCATCCAAGCGCGGGATATCGACCAGTTCCACGCCGCGCAATTCGGCTTGGGATTTGGCCTCGAATCGGGCGATCCGGCCA
>CAIXAA010000677.1 GCA_903917305.1 uncultured Myxococcales bacterium
CTCCTCCGCGAGGCGCTGTTCTGCCGTCTGCGCGCTCTGCTTGGCCTGCTGACGTTCCAGCGCCAGTTGCTCCTCGGTGCGCTGCAGCGCGGTGCGCGTGTCTGCCGCGTTCTGCGCCTGCGCGGCACGCAGATCCATCGCCGTCTTGTTGCGCTCGTTCACGGCGGCGACGACCTGCGCCTGCGCTTCGGCCAACTCGGCGCGGCGCACAGCGATATACGCAAGATCGACGGTATCTTGGGAGACAGCGCCGGCACGAAACGCCGCCTCGGCGTGGGCCAGCGCGACGGAAGCATCGTGCAATTGGGAGGGCGACAATTCAGCAGCCTGGCTCTGCGCGGCATGCTGGTAGGCTTGACGTGCCATCACGAGTTCGCGCGGCGCAACCGTCGCGCAACCCGCCCCGCACATGGGGAAAAGCGTCGACACCAAGCCGAGGGCCAGCCCATGCCAACCACGGCGCAATGTGCTCAAAAGCGTTCGCATGATCGTTCCTCCTGCCGGTTACTTCGGCATGACCGGGTTGGGCGCCAGATCGTCCGGAACCGGCTGGTTCGGCGTCTTGGGCTGCATCGGCCCCGACGGATTGGTCGTCGCACCCGGCATGGGCTGCAGCGTGCGGATCTGGTCAAGTGCGCGTTGCGCCTCGGCCTTGTTGGTCGCCTGCCGCGCCAGGACCATGGCGAGATCAGCGTCCGCGGTGGCGCGCGCCAGCAACAGCTCCGCGCGGTGCGCCTTGTCATCGGCGATCAAGGCCTGGGCCTGGGCCACCTCCTCCTTGGCCAATTTCAAGTGCAGGGCGGCTTGGGGCTCCTGGGCCGCGCCCACCTCTTCCGCGGCACGAATGGACGATTGCGAGGAAACGATGGCGTTGGCGGACACCTGCTTGGCTGCACAGCCGAACGCAAGCAACGCCAGGACAGCACCTGTCCACAGAAACGTGAATCGGAACATGACCTCCTCCTCTCCCACGGCAGGGCCGGGAACGGCGGAATGAATACCTGGGACTCCACTGGCCAGTCTCTGGACCCGGCGGGGCCGCGTCAAAGTGCGCACCCGATCCCGCCGCCATTCCATGGAGTCATGCACGCCAACCTCCTGCTCTGCTTGACGGATTGCGACCCGATCTGTGTGCTGAGCTGGAAGACACGCAAACGCACGGAGCACGGTCGCCCTGCGCATCGAGCGAAGTGGAGAGGGAATCCTCTCTGGGGAGTCAAGGATCATGAAGAAGATCATCCTGACGTGGACCACGTTGTTGCTGGCCTCGGTTGCGCCGCGCCTCGGCCTGGCCCAGACGAGCACGAATCAACCCCAGCCAACCGAAGTGGCGCCGGCATCGCCTGCCGACCTGAACGGTCCGCAGATGCCTCCGTTGCCGGAGTATTACGTGGAGGACAAGCCCGGTTTCGTCAAGAGCGGCGCCGGCATGTACCTCCTGGGCGGCGGCGGCGCGACCGGCTTCACCCAGACGGCCGCCACCGACGTCAGCAAGATTGGCGGCGCCTACGACGTCCGCCTGGTGGTCGGCAGCCGCCTGCCCATCGCCTTGGAGGCCGCGTATATCGGAACGGCCAACAGCATGACGGCCCTCGGCCTGGGCAACAACGCCTTGCTGTACAGCAATGGCGCGGAGGGCAACCTGCGCCTCAACCTCACTTCCAAGTCGGTCATCCAGCCGTACCTCGCTGCGGGCGCCGCCTGGAAGCACTACAACCTGCACAGCGCCCAGAACACCACGTCCGATGTGAAGTCGAGCGACGACACGTTGGAAGTGCCGATGGCAGCTGGCATTGCCGTGCGCGCCGGTGGCTTCATCGCAGACGTGCGCGGCGCGTACCGCCAGTCGTTCAGCAACGACATGATCGGCAATGCCAACCTGTCGAATTGGGCGGCGAAGCTGAACATCGGCATCGAGTTCTAGGCTTGCCCCGAGGCTCGATCCACGTTTCCGGGATTTGCCTCGCGTTGTCACGCAACCGGACATCTCACGTGGATCTGGCCTCGGCGCGGACCTCCGCGACCGCCTCGCGCATCCGCGGCACCAGGTGCTCGGCCGTGTAGCGCACAAGATGCTCACCTTGCAGCGCTTTCTCCACCGCCCACGACGCCAGGCTGGGCGAGCGCCGCACGGCCGCGGCAAGCAGGCTCCAGAACTCCCGCCGCCGCGGACCAAGGATGCCGAGCCGCCACAGTGCCAGCAGCCCGGTCTTCACGCCGCCCTTGCGCACGCGCTGGCGCAGGATCGGCGTCAAGGCAAGGTGGGCGCGACAACGCGCGAAGTAGCGCTCCGGCGCGTAGAGCCAAGTGAGCAGGCGGGCATAGCCGTCCAGCAGGCGCGCCTCGTCCATCCGCGGCACGAAGTTGGGCCGCGTGAAGTTCTCGCCGATGCCGCGAGCGCGCAGGCGGCCTTCGGTCTGCAGCCGGCGCCAGAGCGCGGTACCGGGCAGCGCGGTCAGCAGCCCCACCATCGCCAGCGGAATCGGCGCCGCCTCAAGAAACTGCCTTTGCATGTCCAAGGCTTTCTCGTCATCCGTGTCGAAGCCGACAATGAACCCCGCCATGACCTCGAGCCCGGCACGCGCGAGGATCTTCACGGCCTCCTGCGGCGCGATGCGCAGGTTCTGGGTCTTTTGCGCGGCCAGCAGCGCTTCGGTCGACGCCGTCTCGATCCCCAGGAAGACAGAGCGGAAACCGGCCTGGACCATGCCGGCGACCAGCTCGGGCTCCAGCGCCAGATCGATGCTCGCTTCGGTGTAGAACTCCAGCGGCCAACCGCGCGCCGCCTGCCACGCCTGCAATTCCGGCAGGAATGTCGCGACCTGGCGGCGGTTGCCGATGAAGTTGTCGTCGACGAAGAACACCGTGCCGCGCCAGCCCAGTTCGTGCAGCGCGTCCAGCTCGGCGAGCAGGAGCGCCGTGGGCTTCACGCGAGGGACGCGGCCGAAGATCTCAATGATGTCACAGAATTCGCAACGGAAGGGACAGCCACGCGAGTATTGCACGGCCATCGACGTGTAGGCGTTGCGATCCAACAGGTCAAAGCGCGGCACCCGCGACTGCCCCAGCGGCGGGCGGGCTCCGGGCAGGACGACGCGCGAGTGCCCGTGCTGGATGGCTTCGCGCAGCTCCTCCTCGCGCCCTTCGACTTCGCCGCAGAAGACCACTTCGGCGTCCGCGAACTCCTCCGGCGACGTGGTCGCCGCCGGCCCGCCGACGATGACGCGCTTGCCGCTGGCCTTGGCGCGTGCCATGACCTCGTGCATGGACGGCGCCTGGATGCGCATGCCGCCGACCAGCACCGCATCCGCCCAAGCGAGGTCCGCGTCCCGCAGCGGCGCGACGTTGAGGTCGATCAGGCGCACGGGCCACTCCGGCGGCAGGTGCGCAGCCATCGTCACCAGGCCGAGGGGCGGCAACGACGCGCGCTTGCCGATGAGCGCCAGCGCGTGCTGGAACCCCCAGTACGTGACCGGGAAGGCCGCATGAATCAATAGGATTTTCATGGTTCGTGCAGCATAGCATAGGCCGCCACGGCGTTCAAACGGCGCGAATCTTGCGCGCTGGATCCGGCGGCTTGGCGTGCCGGTAGCGGTCACGCGGCGCAGGTGCGACGGTGGTGCGCTGCGCGCGGATTCGCGCTAGGCTTTGGGACCATGAAAGCTGTCGTCATTCCCCGCGCTGGATCCTACGACCAGTTGAAGATCGAGGACTTGGCCGATCCGCCGTGCCCCGTCGGCAGCGTCGCCCTGGAAGTCGGCGCCATCGGCGTCAACTACGCGGATTGCGTAGCGCGCATGGGCCTTTACGCCTCCGCCAAGCAGTACGTCGGCTGGCCGCTCACGCCCGGCTTCGAGGTCGCGGGCACGGTCGCCGGCAATGGCGGCGCGTCCTTGCCCGATGGCACGCAGGTCCTCGCCGTCACGCGCTTTGGCGGCTACGCGACGCGCATCTGCGTCCCGCGCCACCAGGTCTTTCCCGTGCCGCGCGGCTGGTCGCTGGAGGACGCCGCCGGCTTCCCCACCGCCTTCCTCACGGCGTGGTACGCCTTGAACCACCTTGCAAGGCCGCGAGCGAAGGAGACTTTGCTGGTCCACTCCGCGGCCGGCGGCGTCGGCGGCGCGCTGGTCCAGCTCGGCAAGCTGCTGGGCTGCCGAGTCATCGGCGTGGTCGGCGCGCCGCATAAAGTCGAGTACGTGCGCAGCCTTGGCGCCGACGCCGTCATCGACAAGTCCAGCGAGACGCTCTGGCGCATGGTGGAGCGCCTGGCGCCCGAGGGCTGCGACGTCATCCTCGATGCCAACGGCGCCGAGACGCTTCGCCAGGGCTACGACCACCTCGCGCCCGCAGGTCGGCTTGTCATCTACGGTTTTCACTCGATGCTGCCGCGCCACGGCGGCCGGCCGAACTGGCCCAAGCTCGCCTGGCAGTGGCTGCGCACGCCGCGCTTCAATCCGCTGGACATGACGACGACGAACCGCTCGGTGCTGGCGTTCAACCTGAGTTTTCTCTTTGACCGCAAGGACATCCTCATCGAGGCGATGGACTGGCTGCTGGCGCGGGCGGCGGCGGGACAGTTGAAGCCGGCGCCGACGACCGTGCTGCCCTTCGCGGAGGTGGCCGAAGCGCACCGGCGGCTGGAGTCCGGCGAAACCATGGGAAAACTCGTGCTCAAGCCTTGAAGTGTTGAGAATCCCCGCACGGTGTGGAATCTTTCGACACGGCCAAGTCCGCCGCTTTCACACCCTTGGATTCTGACAGGCCTTTTTCACGGTGCGGCTTGGCACGGCATTTGCTACTTGCAGGTCCATCATGCCGCGCCTTGCCGCGCGCCAGCTGGAGGAGACCCCATGCGCCATGCCCGCTCCCTACTCTTCGCAGCGGGACTTTCCGCTGTTCTTGCAACCGCTTCCACCGCACCCGCCTACGCTTGCGGCGGCTGCTTTTCGCCGCCGTCGCCGACCATCGAGCAGACGGTGGTGCAGAATGCCGAGAGAATCCTCTTTGTCCGCGATGAGTTGACCAAGAAGTCCACCGTCTGGGTGGAGGTGCGCTACACCGGCCTCGCGACCGAGTTCGGCTGGGTGCTGCCGGTGCCCAAGCTGCCCAAGGTCGGCGTCGGGTCGGCGGTGGTGTTCGATGCGCTCGACGATTTCCTCGGTGTTCGATACCAGACGCTGCAGAATTCCCCAGAGAATTGCCGCAGTCCGTTCGAAGGCTGCAAGGCGCCGGATCCGGATACCGTTGCCATGGACGCGTCTGCCGGCGGCTACTGGCAGGACGCGGCCTCGGGCGGCGATTCGTCCAAGAACTACGATCCCAGCGTGCAGATCCTCGCGTCGGGGCAGACGGGTCCCTACAACTACTTGGTCGTGCAAGGTTCTGACGCGAAGCCGCTGCTTGATTGGCTCAACGCCAACGGCTACGCGACGCCGGACAAGGCGCTGCCGATCCTCGCGTCGCACATCAAGAAAGGAGACAAGTTCGTCGCGATCAAGCTGCAGAACGGTCAGGGCATCGAGGCGATCCGGCCAGTCGTGCTCGAGATGGACGATGCCGAACCGTGCGTGCCGCTGCGCCTGACCTCGATTGCCGCGAGCGACGACATGGCAGTCATCGTGACGGTGGCCGGTCCGGGACGAGCGATCGTCAAGAACTACCTAGATGTCGAAGTCAATCCGCTGCGGCTCACGCGCCCGTCGTTTTCCGGGTACGGCTTCCACGAGTACGTGCCGGACAACTACGCGCAAGTCTTGGCGGCCGCGATCGATGAAGCAGGTGGCCATGCGTTCGTCACGGAAGGGTCCCAGGCGCCGGAGCCGCAGCCGCTCCCGCTGGCGCCGGCGCTGCAGTTCTTCGAGCCGAAATACCTGGCGCAGATCAAGGACATGTTGGCCCTGGCCAACTTCCTCAAGAACGGCAGTTTGCAACTGAACGAGGACGTGGCCATGGCGCTGAACAAGTCCTTGCAACTGGAGAAGAAATGGCCTGGCATCGCGCCGCTGCAGATGCTGGCGAATTTGAAGGCTTGCGCGCAGTACTGGCAGATGCCGGCCTCGCCGGCGTGCAACCTGCAAGGTCTCGTGCTGATGCAGAATGATCTCCAGCAGATGCCGGTTGATGGCGTGGCGCTCGCCGATGCCGTGACGACCGATGTCGTCGGGCCGATCAAGGACCTGGCCAAGCTGCTGGGTGCGCAAAACCGCGTGACGCGGTTGGTGATGCGCATCTCTCCCGCCGAGATGGACCGCGACCCGGTCTTCGCATTCAACAAGTCGCTGCCGGAGGTCGTGCCGCGACACGACTACGCCAGCAACCAGGTCTGCACGAACGGCTGGGACGACGGACCGCTGCAGCAGCGCGTCAGCTTCGATGGCCTCGGCTCCTGGGTCATGGACGACGCGGGCGGCGGGGTGGATTCGCGGTTCAAGAATGCTCCTGCCGCGTTGCGCATGCGGCTCTTGGACGAAAGCGCGACGTTCGACATCGACGCCGCCGACATCAGCCTCGTTGATACCGCCATCATGGGCGCGCTTCCGGGAAAGGCGAGTCTTCCCCAAGGGATGACGCTCAAGACTGTGAAGGCATGGGTGCCACCGCCGAGCGACCCGCTCGTCACGACACAAACTCCGTGGAAGAAGCCGTACCAAGGCTGCGTGGCACGGCCCGGATGGGTCGACGGGCAGTTGCCACCGAAGCCAGGCACTGGCCTCGTCGTGGGCGACACGAGCGGTTCGGTCCCCGGCATCGACGCGGCGGGCGGTTGGGTCGACGTGCCGCAGGACAAGGCGGCGGCGACAAGCACTGCGAAGTCGTCTGGTTGCACGGCGAGCCGCAACGGCCAGGGCGGCCTCGGTCTGCTGCTGCTGCTCGGGCTGGGCGCGCTGTTGCTGCGCCGGCGCGTTGCCTAGCCGTTACTTCTTCTTCGGCACCCAAGCCCACAGCATCGTGCAGCGGATGGGCTCCTTGCCGGTCTCGTCGGTCACCGTCACCGGCACCGGCAGCTCGCCCTTGGGCGTGTCGCGGATGTACTGGATCTGCTCCGGCGTCAGCGTCGCCACGGCGCGCATGTCGCCCTTGGTCCGCTTCAAGAAATCGACCGTGAACGACTTGATCAGCGGCAGGCGATCATCGGGCAGGTTCATGCCGATGCAGAAGCCGGTGGCCGTCTCCGCGATCAGCGCCATGGCCGCCGCGTGGACATTGTGAATGTGATTCTGCACATGCCGCCGGTTCTTGATGCTGACGACGACGCGCTCCGACGTGAGCTCCTCGTAGAGCAGCCCGCTGGTGCCGACGTAAGGCAAAAAGCGGCCGAGAAAGGTCGAGATCACGCGGGCGCGGATGGGCGCGGGCAGGAACGCGAGGCGGTCGACGTTGCGGGTCAGGGCGTTGCTGAAAGTCATGGTGCAGGTCCTTGTGAAGGTCGCGCGGAGGGTACTGCGGCGGTTGTCTCGCCGCAACGGTGGCTCGGCGCCGCTTGAAGGTCTCCCGTTCTAATGCCACCATCCGCACCCCATGCCGCGTCGCCCTCACATCCTTGTCATCGGTGGTGCTTCGGTCGACCGGCTTCGTGCCGCGGGCCAGCCCGTGGTCACGCCTGGCGGTGCCGCGCTGTACACCGCCGTCGCTGCGCAGCGCGCCGGTGCGGACGTGCGCCTGTTCGCGATGCGCCCGGATCCGCTGCCGGACCTGTTCGCAACTGCAGCGAATACCGTGGATTGGGTCGGCCCGACCTGCCTGGTCGAAGACCTGCCGCACTTCGAGATCGTCTACGACGACGCCGGCGATGCCCGGCTGGAGCGCGCGTCCTGGGGCCGCGAAGACACGCTCGACCCGGCCATGTTGCCGGATGCACTGCTGAATGCCGACACGATCCACATCGCGGCGATCCACGATCCCGGCCTGCAGATGAAGTTCGTCGCCGCTCTGCGCCGGCGCACGAAAGCCCGCCTGTCGGCTGGCACTTTTGGCTACATGGTGCACCGCGCGCCGGATGCGGTGCGGGCGCTGATGGAGTCGGTGGATCTGTTCTTCCTCAATGCTTTCGAAGCGGAGCAGGTCTTCGGCGACGACCGTCCCGCGGTGCGGCCCGGGCAGGTGCTGGTCATCACGCGCGGCGCCCAAGGCGCGGATGTCTGGCAGGGCGACCACTGCACACGCGTGCCGTGCATTCCGACGCAACCTGTTGATCTCACGGGTGCTGGCGACTCCGTGTGCGGCGGCGCGCTCGCGGGTCTGGCCGCCGGGCTGCATCCCACCGAAGCCGTGCGCCTGGGCGCCGCGGTGGCGTCGCTGACCATCGAATCGCCTGGCATGGCCGGGCTTCTGGCCGCGGATCGCCGCCTCATCGATCACCGCCGCGGCCTGCTGCGCGACCCGCGCGTGGCCCTGGACGACGCGCGCATCGAGCGCATGGGGCAGCTGCTGCGCGATCTGCCCGATATTGCAGCGTTCGACTTCGTCGGGCCGCAACTGCCGGAGGTGAACCAGCCCGGCGCGCTCGACTTCTTCTTCTCGGCTTGCCTGCACCAGTTCGGCTTCTGGACGCCGCGCAACGGCGCCTGGGACGCGCCGACGTTCGCGTCGTGGAACCAAGAGAAACTCAAGGGTTCCGACTACTGCTTCGCCGCGTTCCGCCGCGTGCTGGACAACGAGCCGCAGCGCCTGACGCCGCGCGCCCAAGCGACGTGGCGCTGGAGCGACACCGAGGACCTGTTCCGCGACGACGACGGCGCGGTGCC
>CAIXAA010000678.1 GCA_903917305.1 uncultured Myxococcales bacterium
GGGGCCCGCGCTGGCGTGGCTGGCGCTGCTGCTGGTCGTGCTGCTGCGTGCCGCGCTGGTGGCGCAGCCGGATCCGCCGCCGCCGTTGCAGCCCTACCTGCCCCACGCCGAGCCGCCGATCCTGAGGCTGCGCGCAGAGTCCGAGCCCGAGTGGTCGGTCGGCGGCCACCGCTTCACGGCGCGCTGGCTGGCGACGTGCCAGGGTCAGGCGCCGGCTCCGGGTCTGCGCTGCGAGCGGCGCTGGGGACTGGCGCGCGTGGACGTCGCCGGTCGCGACGTGCGTGTGCATGTGGGCGATACGCTGCGGGTTCCAGCCTTCGCCGCGCCTGCGCCGGGCTACTGGAATCCGGGCGCCTACGACCTGCGGCGGCCCTGGCTACTGGCCGGCATCGTGACCGAAGTGCGCATCCACAAGCCGGAGCAGATCGCGATCGAGCCGCGGGCGCCGCCGCCCTGGCCGGACTGGCAGCGCGTCGAGCGGACCATCGGCACGCTGCGGCGCCACCTCGCGGCAAAGCTGACCGAGCGCGCCCCGGGCCGTCCGGGCGCGGTGCTGGCGGCGCTGGCCTTGGGCGACCGCAGCAGCACCGATCCGGCGTTCCAGGACTGGCTGGCGGCGACGGGGACGACGCACGTGATGGCCGTGTCCGGCAGCCACCTCGCGATTGCCGTCTGGCTGGCCAGCGCGCTGCTGCGGCTGTTGCTGTGCCGTCTCGCGCCGGGTCTGCTGCGGTGGCGCCCCCTGGACGCTTGGCTGGCGCTGCCATGCGTGGCGATCGCGTGGGGCTACGGCCTGCTGACCGGAGCGGCAGCGAGCACGATGCGCGCGGCCGTCATGGTGACGGTGCTGCTGCTGGCGCGCGCGGCCGGCCGTCGACCGGATCTCGGCGAGTCGCTCGGCTGCGCGGTGGTCGTGCTGTTGCTGTGGGATCCTGCGACCTTGGCGGACATCGGCTTTGGGCTGTCGGTCCTCGGCGTGCTGGGCCTGGCGTGGGCCGGGCTGGGCGCGCAAGCCGACGCGCCGGGCCTCAAGGCCAGGCTGCGCACGCTGTGGCGAACCTGCCTGGCGCCAAGCGCTACGACAGCCCCGATGGTGCTGGCGACCTTCGGGGCGCTGCCTCTGGCTTCGCCGCTGGCCAATGCCCTGCTCGTGCCGTTCACCGCGCTGCTTCTGCCGTTTGCCTTGGCGGCCACGGCGATGGCGGCGTGTCCTGCGTTGCCGCCGTGGCTGGCCCAAGGGCTCGGCACGGCCTGCCGCTGGAGCGTGCTGCCGCTCGAGTTGGGCATGCGCTGGCCGCGTTGGGCCTTGCCGGTCTGGCGCGCGGAGGGCAGCGCGGCGCTGGCCGTCGGTGCGTGCGTGCCGCTCGTGCTGGCGGCGGTCTGGCACGGCGGGCCGTGGCGCCGCCGGGCCATCGTGGGCGTGGCGCTTGCCGGGCTGTGCGTGGGCTGGACGGCCTGGCGCGATCGGCTGCCGGAGGGAACGCTGCGCGCCTTCGTGCTCGACGTCGGCCACGGCGACTGCACGCTGCTGGAGTTCCCGGACGGGACGACGATGCTCGTGGATGGCGGCGGCGAGCTGGCGGATGACGGTCGCGTCGGACGGCTGGCCGTCGTCCCCTTCTTGTTGCGCCACGGCGTGCGGCGCATCGACCGCATGGTGCTGACGCACGCCCACCCGGACCACGAAAACGGCCTGCTGGCCGTGGCGCACGCCTTGCCCGTGCGCGAGCTGTGGTGGAACGGCCAGGCGCCCAAGGGCGCGGAACACGAGGCGCTGCTGCGCGAACTCCAGCGTCAGGGGGCGCGCTGGCGCAACTTCGCTCCCGAGCCCGGCGGGCCGCGCAGCTTTGCCTTTGGCGGCGTGCAGGTGCGCGTGCTGTGGCCCACGCCTTCGCTGGCGCCGCACGCGCCCAAGTCGGGGCTGAACGACAACTCGCTGGTGCTCGAGGTCGCGGCCAGTGGCCGTCGGCTGTTGCTGGCGGGCGACATCGAGGCTCCGACCGAGGCGGCGCTGTGCGCTTCCGGTGCGCTGCGCCCCGTCGACGTGCTCAAGGTCCCGCACCATGGCAGCCGGACGTCGAGCACGCCGGGGCTGCTCGCGGCCTTGAAGCCGCAACTGGCGGTGGCGGGAGCGCGGCCGTGGGGGCCGTTGCCCTTTCCGCATCCGCAGATCCGGGCGCGCTACGCGGAGGCCGGCATCCCGCTGTGGACGACTGCGCAGGGCGCGGTGGAGTTGAGGCTGGGCAGGGATGGCACGACGGCGCGCCAGGGCGAGCGCTGGCTGCGCTTGCCACCGCACGAAACATCTCAGAACAAATCAGAGAAAGTCGAAACCCGGGCGGCGCCACGCCAGGAAGACCGTGCAGCGGCGGGCGTGGCGGCAGCTGGCCTTGCAGACGTCGGTCGAGACCATGGCGCGGTTCTTGCGCTGCGGGCACGGCAGGAAGTTGCCGCCGTTCTGGGCAATGGTCTTGAGCACTTTGTCGGGTTCACGTCGTGGCATGGCGCCTCCGCGTATACGGCGCGTGGCGATCGGTGTCAAAGCAATGCGCGCTGCCGGCGCCACGCCCAAGCCAGGGCGGCGAGGCAGGCGCACCACGCGGCCACGCTGACAAGGCCGCCGAGGGCCAGGCCGGGCACGGTGTAGCTCCAGACAATCTCATGGGTTCCAGCGGGCAGCGCGACGGCGCGAAACAGGCCGTCGGCGCGCGCGGTGCGGGCTGGGGCGCCGTCCACCTGCGCCGACCAGCCCGGCGCCCAGGCGTCGCGGATGATCACGACCGCGGGCTTGTCCGCGTGGGCGCGCACGGCGAGGCGCGCGGGCGCATCCGCGAGGACTTCGAGCGTGCCGTCGCTGGTCTCGGGCTTGGGCAGCTCGGCGTCAAGGGCGACGGTGTCCGCCTCCAGCGTCGGGAGCAGGTCGATGGCAGCGGCTGTGGAGGCGACGACCTGGGTCCGGCCGGCAAACGCGAGGCGATCCATGGGCTTGGGATTCCTGCGCAGGACACGCCCGCTGTCGAAGCGCGCGGCTTCCGGCCAGGCCGCAAAAGCTCGGGCCGTCTGGGCATCGCCGCCGTCGAGCAGCAGGTGCGACGCTGCGATGCGATCCAGCCAGGCGGTCGGGCGGCGCACCTGGAAGTTGACCGAATAGCCGGACTTCGGCAGGCCGGCCAGGGCGTTGCCGTAGCGGTTGGCATCCGTCGTCAACACGGGTTCGTAGGCGCCGGCGACGCGCACGCCGGCCGCCATGCCCCAGTCGGCGTGCCGCAAAGGCGCTGCGGTCGCCAGGCGGTGCCGGTCGCCGACCTCCTTGCGCAGCGCCGTGGTTTCTTCCGCGGACCACTGCAGCTTGTCCTGGGACTTCATGCGCGCCGCACCGGTGTGGCCGGCGGCAAAGACGAGGACCTGCCCGCACAACCCAACCACGAGCAGGACCGCGAGCGCTTGACGCAAAGCCGGTCGCAAGAGCGCGGCGATGCCGACGGCACAGGCCACGGCGGCGAAGGAGAACTCGCGGCTGACGGTTTCGGCGATGCGCGTCAGGTCCGGACCGCGGTCGTGGACGATGTCGCCCCACCAGCCGCCATCGGCGCGGCAGCCCAGCGCCTGCGTCAACGTCCACAGGCCCAACAGCGACAGCACGGCGAGGGCGGCCAGACGCCCACGCTTGGACAGCGTCTCCCGAATCGCCTTCTTGGCGGGCTGCGCGACGCCGCCGAGCAGCGCGACGCCGTCCGCCGCCAGCAGCGCGACCAGCAGCACGGCCGGCAGCAGCCAGCGCCCGGGGACGCGAAAGCTGCCCATGCCGGGGACGAGCCCGACGAGCGCGCTGAGCAGCGGCCCGTCGCTGCCCAGGGACAGCAGCACGCACAAGAGGGCGCCGGCCGCCAGGATCCAGGCGCGCAGGCCGCCCAGGCAGACACCCAGGAGCGCGAGCACGGCGCCCGCGGCGCCGCAGAACGCGACGGTTTCGTGGTAGGGGAAGTCGACGAGGCGCGCCCCTGCGCCGCCCCACACCGACGGCGCCAGCACCGTCCACAGGCTGCGCGCCGGCGCGGAGAAGGCGGTGGCGATCTGCAGCGGCGTGTCGAGCCCGCGGTTGAGCTCGGGCGCCATCAGGGCGGTCGGCCACCACTGCACCGCCGCCAGCGCCAGCCCGGCCAGCGACAGCACGGCCAGCACGCCCAGCGCCGCCAGCGAAGCCGGAGCCTGCTGCCAGCGGCCTGGCTGCGGCACCTTTTCTGTTTGGGGATCGAGCGCATGCGCCAGCAGCAGCACCGCGAGCCCGACCATGCCGAGGTACACGACCTGCGGATGCCCGGCCAGCAGCGCCATGCCGGTCGCCGCCGCGCCCCCCGCCAGCGGCGGCCAGGTGCGCGTCGCCAGCGCCCGCAACGCGAAGGTCCACAGCCACGGCAGCCAAGCCAGCGCGAAGGTCCAGTTGACGTGACCGGCAAAGAGGTGGCCCCACAGCGGCCCGCCGCCCGCGACGATCACGGCCACGACCACACAAGGCAGCAGATTCACCTCGCTTGCCCGGTGCGCGCGCGCCAGCAGCATGGCGCCGATGGCCAGCCACAGGATGTGCAGCGCCAGCAGGAGCTCCACCGCCGCCGCCGTGGGCAGCAGAAGAATCAAGAGGTTGGGCGGGTAGGTCAGGGCCAGCTGCATGCCGATGTGCGTGGGCACGCCGGCCAGCGCGTAGGGATTCCACACCGGCCAGTGGCCCTGCGCGATCAGCGCCGCCGCGCCGCGGCGCATCGGCAGCTGGTACGAGAAGAGGTCCGTGCCGTTGCCGACATAGGCACCGTCCTGCAGCAGCGTCCACAGCATGGGCGCGGCCAGGCACAGGGCCAGCATCCCGAGCGCGATCACGGCACGGCTGGGCTGGGGCAGCTTCATGGGCACCTCGGTGGGCGCGCTAGGCGTGGGGCGGCGGCGGAAAGCCGCCTTGGCGCAAGGTATCCGCCAGGCCGCACAGCGCTGCAAGGGAATCCGGTTCGTCCTCGCGACGCGCCACGGGCACGAGCGTCACCCCCGCACCGACGCGCGCTCGCACGCGGCTCAAGTGCTCGGCATCGTTGCGGCTCATCGCGGCGAGCTGGCGCGCCACCTGGGCCATCGCCCGCGCCGTGCGCTGCTGCTCGCGCACATCGCCGAAGGCGCCGCCGCCCTTCTGCTGCAGCCAGGCGGCCACTTCGTCCTCGAATTCCGGCCCGGCGCTCGCCGGCGCCATCGCGAAGGGCGCGACGCGGTTGACCACGAAAGCGCCCACTTCCATCTGGTGCTGCTGCAGGTGCTCGCCCAGGAACAGTGCTTGCTCGGTGCTCGGCGTGTCGCAGGCCGCCACCAGCACGAAGCTCGTCTGGGCGCTGGCCAGCAAGGCCTGGACCTCGCGGGCGCGGGCGACGAAGCCGTCGAAGGTCTCCGAGAGGTGCGAGAAGAACTCCAGCAGATTGCTGAAC
>CAIXAA010000679.1 GCA_903917305.1 uncultured Myxococcales bacterium
CGCTACGCCGCGGTCGACAGTCCGCCGGGACCGAACCGCCTCGCGGCTTCGGTGCTCACGGGCGGCAAGACGGTTCCGCTGGGCTCGATGGATGTGTACGTCATCCCGAATTCGCTGACGATTTGCTCGCTGCCGGGGCGCGTTCCGGTGCTGACCAAGTGAAGGCTGCGGCAGCTGAGAGCGCCGCGCGGCCTTCACCCTGAGCGATGCGAAGCGAGTCGAAGGGTCTATCGGAGCGGAATCGGCCGTGCCGCGCCGAGGATGCGGTCGATGTCCAGCGCCTCGGCGACAAGGCGAATGATCTCGTCGATCTTGCGCTTGTCCTGCGGGTGCGTCTTGACCAGCAGGTCGTGCACCGTGGCGCCGACCGAGTACGTATCGCCCTTCATCAGCACGGCAAAAAGGTCCGCCCTGCGGATCGTCTCGAGCGTGCGCTCGCTGGGCCGGTAGCCGCCTGACAGCACGAAGCCCAGGGGCTTGTTCGGGTGACCGTCCGGATCCAGGCACAGTTCCGCCAGCGCCGTGATGACGTCCTCGCGGTCGCCCGGCACCACGACGAGGGCATCCTGGCCGATGCGCTCGACCACGTGCTCCGGCTGCATGGCGGCAACCGAGATGCGCCCGATGATCGAGTCCAGGTTGCTGCCCGGCCACAGCGTCTCACCGTCGAGGCCGTTCTGGATGATCGCAAGTGTCGGACTGGAAAGCACTTTGCGATACGGCAGCACGCCCAGCAGCGGAATGCCGTGGCGCGCCAGGCCCTTCTCCAAGAGGCGCGGCAGCTCCGGCTGCGCGTCCAGGTCGACCTTGTTGACGATCGCGCCCGCCACTTCGACGCCACGCTCGCGGAACAGCGCGGCATTGAGGACGATTTCGTCGATCGGCCGGCCGATGCCACCTTCGCTGACGATGATGACCGGGGCGCCGAGAAGCGCGGCGACGTCGGCATTGCTCAGGCCAATGACCGCGCCCACGCCGGCGTGTCCGGTGCCTTCCAGCAGCAGAAGTTCGCATCCCTGCGCCAGTTTCGCCTGCGCCGCGACGATGCGCGCACCCAGATCCTCGACGTCCTCGCCTTCGATCACCTTGCGGGTGAATCCGCGCGGAATCTGAACGGGCGACAGGAGTTCGGCCCCGTCGTGCAACTCGAACACCGCGTGCATCAGCGCCGCGTCTTCGTCGGCCGGGTGGCCTTCCATCATCACCCAGCGCTGACCGACAGGCTTCATGAAGGACGTCACCAGCCCGCGGGCGCGCATGGCGGCAAAAAGACCAAGCGTGGTCGTGGTTTTGCCACGGTTCTGGCCCGTGGCGGCGAGAAAGAGCTGACGCGTGACCGGATGCTGGCCCATGGGAAGTTCCTTTTTGGAGAGCGGTTGGACGCGGTGATGCTACGCGCTTCAGCGGGCGACGGCCATGCCTTCTGCGCGCGGATCGCTGACGGCCTCGAAGCGGGCGCGGCCGTCCGGCAACGGCACACGCCGCACCGCCTGGACATTGCACCAGGGACCGCGGCGCGTGACCGGATGGCCGCGTTCCTGCAGCGCTTTGGCCACGACGTCCCCTTGCGCGCCGTCTTCCACGCCGGTCGCATCCGGCCACGCCTGGTGGTGCAGCCGCACGTGGGCCACGGCGTCGGCCAATGCCTGCCCCGCCCGCAGATGGAACGCAAGAACCTGCAGCAATGTCGTGGGGATGCGCGTACCGCCCGGCGATCCGAGCACCAACGACGGCTGGCCGTGATCCAGCAGGATCAGCGGCGCCATCGACGAGACCGGCCGGGCACCGGGCCGTGCGAGGTTGGCGGCGCTGCCGGCGAGCCCGAAGGCGTTCTCGTCGGTCAGCGAAAACGTGAAGTCGTCCATCTCATTGTTCAGCAGAACCCCTGATTCCTCCGCGATGATCCCGGATCCCAGGTAGAGGTTCACGGTGTGCGTCGAGGACACGGCCATGCCGCGCGCGTCAAGGATCGCGACGTGGCTCGTGTTCGTGCGCTGCTCCGGCAGCGTCGCGCCAGCCGCCAGCTTGGGCAGCGTCGCGCTGGGCGTGGCCCGCTGCGGATCGAAGGTGGCGGAAAGTGAGGCGCGGGCCGCACTTGGAAAGGCCTCGTCCAACGTTGCCGCGGGCCGTTGCGCATCGCCCGCGAAGGCGAGGCGCAACAGGAACGAACGGCGCATGGCTTCGGCAAGGGCGTGAACGGTCCACTTCGGGTCGACAAAGCCGTTCCCGCCGGCTGCGGCATGGGACCACGCATCCAACATCTCCGCCATGGCCAGCACTTGCGCGCCTCCCGACGAGGGCTGCGGCATCGTCAGGGCGTGCAGACCGAACACCTCGCCCTGCAGCGGCGCCATCTCGCGGACCTGGTAGGCCGCCAGATCGGCCTCGGTCAGGTGGCCACCGGCCTTCTGCACGCAATCGGCGAGATCCTTTGCAATGCTGCCTTTGTAGAACGCATCGGGACCTTCCTGCGCGATGCGGGTCAGCGTGCGCGCCAGCGCGGGGCGGCGCAGCAGGTGTCCCGGGTGCAACGGCACGCCGCGCGGCAGGAAGAGCGCCCTGCCCGACTCCGGCAGCACGTCGGCACTGGCCGCGATCGCCGCCGCCAATTCGCCGCCGATGCCGAAGCCCTGCTCGGCCACCTGGGCGGACGGCGCCACGAGGGAGCGCCACGCTATCTTGCCGTAGCGCTGGTGCAGGAGCCACAAGCCCGCGACATAACCCGGCACGGCGACTGCGAGACCGTGGTTGCGACTGCGCACGGCGATGGCCTTGCCTTGCGCGTCCAGGTAGTC
>CAIXAA010000680.1 GCA_903917305.1 uncultured Myxococcales bacterium
CGGCCGGATCATCGGCCACCAGCACCCACTCGCAAGTCTGCGGCAATGCGCCGAAAGCCGCGTCGGTCTTCTCGCCGTGCAGGAGTTGCAGGCCGGCCCACACCGCCACCGCGCCCGACAGCAGCACCATCGCGCCCAGCAGGCCCGCGGCGACGCCCGAACGGACAGGTTGCACCGGGGTTGGCTGGGTCGGTAGTTGCATGATCTTGTGAATCCTCTTAGCGGCAAAGCGTCTTGCGATACGCCGCATCCGTTGTCGGCCCGGGTGACGTGCAGTATGCTCCCGCCCGCCATGGCGATGCGCAAGTTCCACACCGCCCAAGCTGTCACTCCGCGAAGCGGCCTCGAGCCCGAGCGGCAGCGGGATCGCGCCCTGATCGGTGGTTCCCTCGAACTGCGGCGCGCGCACGGCCAATCCACAGGCGTCAGCGGGCAATTCGTCCTTGATCCCGTGTTCTTCCCCGAACATGAAGACCGCTTGCGCGCCTTTTGCGACCCGGCGGATCCGCGGCCGCTGGTCGTCGAGATCGGCTTTCAGATGGGGCGCTTCGCCACCGACTACTGCCTGCTGAACCCCGGCACGCGCTTCGTCGGCTTCGAAGTGCGCAAGAGCTATTGCGAAGAGGCCAATGCGCGCTTCGAGAAGTTCGGCGTGCAGAACGCCCTGCTCGCGCTGGTGGATGCGCGCGAGATGCTGCCAAGGGTGCTGCAACCCGGCACGCTGGATGCGCTGTTCGTCTTCTTCCCGGACCCGTGGTGGAAGAAGCGGCACATGAAGAAGCGCATGATTTCACCAGAATTTGCCGCGGATGCCGCGAGGTGGCTGCGCCCTGGCGGTCACCTGCTCTTGAAGACCGATGTTCCCGACTACGCGACCTGGGCAGAGGCCGAGCTGCGGCGCGAGCCTGCCTTCGAGGTCGAGCGCCTCGCGGATCCGGGTGCTGGCCTGCCTCCCACGCTGCGCGAGCGCCGCTGCGCCCTGCGCAACCAACCGACCTACGCCGTGATCGCGCGGCGCCGTGAAGACCCAAAGTAGGGAGTTTTCGATGAGTTACGACTACCGCGTCATCGTCGGCGGCCTGATGCTGCTGATCGGCCTTGGGCTCTTCACCCGCACGATCCTCGGCCGCTTGCGCGTGCTGCAAGCCGCAAAGCCGGAAACGCGCTGGGATCTCGTCGGCGCCCGCGTCAAGAAGCTGCTCACCGTCGGCGTCGGCCAGTCCAAGATGTTCAAGGAGCCGGCGTCCGGCCTCCTGCACGCCTTCACGTTCTGGGGCTTCTGCATCCTCGGCATCCGCACCACGCAGCTCTTCGTCCAGGCCTTCGCGCCCGGCTTCGAAGTCTGCGCGGCCTTCCAGGAGCCGTACGACTTCCTCAAGGACATCACCGAGTTCGTCGTCCTCGTGGCCATCCTCGGCTTCGTCTGGCGCCGCCTCGTGGTCAAGCCGGCGCGCATCGCCTACAGCGGCGAGGCGCTCCTCATCCTCAGCTTCATCGGCGGCCTGATGGTCACCGACTTCCTCTACGACGGCGCGCACTTCGCTTCGCTGAACCAGCTCGATCGCCTCGCGATGGCGCCGATCGGTGGCATGGTCGGCAAGGCCTTTGCCGGCAGCGGCTTGAGCCCGACGGCCCTGCACTGCATCGCCGAGACGAACTACCTGATCCACCTCGCGATCGTGCTGACGTTCCTGAACCTGCTGCCGCTCTCCAAGCACTTCCACGTCATCACGTCGCTGCCGAACGTGTTCCTGTCCAAGCTCGAGCCCAAGGGCGCGCTGAGCTTCGTGCCGGACATCGAGAAGGCGCTCGAGGAGGAGAAGCCGCTCGGCCTGTCCAAGGTGGAGGATCTCTCGTGGAAGCAGGTGCTCGACCTCTTCACCTGCACGGAGTGCGGTCGCTGCGAAGTGAACTGCCCGGCGTGGAACACGGACAAGCCGCTGAACCCCAAGATGATCATTCTGGATTTGCGCGATCACGTCTACGCCGAGCAGAAGGCGGGGCGCATCGGCGCGCCGGTTGCGGTCAGTGGCGAAGGCGAGCTGCCGGCGCTGATCGGCCAGGTCAACGTCGACGCGATCTGGTCGTGCACGACCTGCCGTTCCTGCTCAGAGCAATGCCCCGTGATGATTGAGCATGTCGACAAGATCCTCGACATCCGCCGCCACCTCGTGATGACTCGCAACGAGTACTCGAAGGAGATCGGCCTGACGCTCAAGAACATCGAAAACAAGAGCAATCCTTGGGGTATGGCGTCCGGCAAGCGCGGCGACTGGGCCAAGGGCCTCGACATCCCGACCCTCGAAGACAAGCCGGATGCTGAATACCTGTACTATGTTGGCTGCGCCGGCAGCTTCGATGACCGCGCCAAGGAGATCACGCTGGCGACGATCAAGATCCTGCGCCACGCCGGCGTTTCCTTTGCGATTCTCGGCAAGAAGGAGAAGTGCACGGGCGACTCGGCGCGGCGCATCGGCAACGAGTACCTGTTCCAGGAGATGGCCAAGTCGAACATCGAGCAGTGGCAGGAGGGGGGCGTCAAGAAGATCATCACGACCTGCCCGCACTGCTTCAACACGATTGCCAATGAATACCCGCAGCTGGGCGGCAACTTCGAGGTGGTGCACCACAGCGTGCTGTTCCCGCGCCTCATTGCCGAGGGCAAGATCCAGCTCAAGGACGGCGAGGCGCAACGGATCATCTTCCACGATTCCTGCTACATGGGCCGCCACAACGACGTCTACGACGAGCCGCGCGCGGCGCTGCGGGCGATTCCGGGTGCGGAGATCGTCGAGATCGAGCGGTCGCAGAAGCTGGGCATGTGCTGCGGTGCCGGCGGCTCGCGCATGTTCATGGAAGAGAAGATCGGAACGCGTATCAATGACTTGCGCGTCGAGCAGCTCATGGAGCAGAAGCCGCAGGTCATCGCCTCGAGCTGCCCGTTCTGCATGACGATGCTGTCCGACGGCGTCGGCGCCAAGGATCTGCGCGACAGCGTCAAGACCAAGGACATCGCGGAGCTGATCGCGGACCGCCTCGTCGAGAAGCCGGCGGCTCCGCAAGCGGTTCAGGCGGACGCGTGACCCGTGCCCTCTTGCCCCGTGAACACAGCCCGGCGCGCGACCCAAGCTTCTGGAAGGCTGACGTCCGCTTCCTCCAAGGTTTCGTGCCGTTGCGCGAGTACCTGCGACGGCCGCACCAGCCCGTCTGCGACACCGACGTCTCGGTCACCCTCGAGGACATGCGGGCGCTGTCTGCCTTTCGTGTCGAAGGGTTCCGACTGACGTTGGGGCTCGGGCCGGCGGTGGCGGACAACTTCGCCGCGACGGGCTCGGCCGGCAACAAGACGACCATTTTTCCGCACTTGGGCGTCATCCAACTGGCCAGCTTCCTGCGCGCGTTCGGCGCGGTGGTGGCCGTGCGCGACGCCTTGGTGGATGCCGGGTTCAGCGACGCGGACAAGCTGGCCATCTCCGATCGGGCGCGCCTGCTGCGGGCGCTGGCGGGGCAGGCTGACGCCGAACTCGAAGGGCTGCTGGACCGCTGGCTTGCCTTCCTCGACCTGCGGGACGCCGACGCGCTTGGCCTGTCTGCGGCCAACGAAGCGGATGCGTTGTCTTTTGTCCTGCTGAAACGCCGGATGCACGCGTGCGGCCTGCGCGTGCCGCTGATCGTCGGCGGCTACTGGCTCTACGAGAGTTTTCGCCCCTTTGGCGGCGAGATCGACGTGCTCGTCTTCGACGAGGGCGAAGTGCCCTTGCTGCTGGCCTGCCACGCGCGGCGCCACAGGAAGAACCCGAGGTGGATTCCGGGGGTTGCCTTCCTGCGCGAGGACGGTGGCTGGCACCTGCACAAGGCGACGCACTCGATGAACGTGCGCGCCGTGCCGGATCTGACGGGATTCCCGCTGGATCGCTACTCCTGGGCGACCTACGCCGGCTGGGAGGGGCCGACGATTCCTTACCAGTTTTCGCTCGGTTGTCCCTTTGACTGCGCCTACTGCAACGCCGCGCACAAGCGGCGCTTCAAGCAGCGCGACCACCGTCTGGTGCTGCATGACCTGCAAAGGCTCCACGATCAGCATGGCGTTCGGCAGTTCTTCTTCCTCAACGAGGCCTTCAACAGCAGCGGCAAGTACGCCGACGCCCTGCTCGCGGGCATGACGGCGGCCAAGCGCGACTGGCGCTGGTGCGACTGCGCGCGTCCAACGAATGTAGATCTCGACCTTTTGCAGCGCATGCGCGCGGCCGGCTGCGAGTGGCTCAACTGGGGCTACGACACGCTGTCGGACCGCATGAGCGAGTTCTACGGCCGCCGCGTGAAGAGCGAGCCGTTCGCGCGCGTGCTCGCGGATTCGGCCAGCGCGGGAATACGCAACTCGATCAATGTGATTGTGGGCATGCCACACGAGACCGAAGCCGACGTGGTGGCGTTCCTCGACTTTGCCCGGCGCAACCGCCACAACATCCACTGGGTCTTCCTCTTCACCTACGACTTCATCGCGCACAGCGCGCTGGGCCAGTCTCCGGCGAAGTACGGCGTGCAGCTGCGCGCCGACGGACAGGGCGTGGACGAGATCGGCGGGCTGAAGTGGCCGGAGAGACGGGCAAAAGCCGCGCTGACGCTGGCGCGGATCGAGGCGGCCTTGGGGCCCAATTCCTGACAAACCTGGCAACCTCGCGTACCATTGCACACTTGCGCCGTCCCCCGCCGGCGCCGAGGCTCCCCTGGCATGAACGAACGCACTCCTCCGAAAAGTCCCTACAAACCGCCTGTTGGCCGCACGGCCAAGGCCGGTCCGAAGCGCAAGACCTGGCTCATCGTCGGCGTCTCGCTGGTCGGCCTCCTCGTCGTCGGCGGCGTGGTCGGTACCTTGGCTGCGCGCAGCATCGTGCGCGGCAAGCTCGAGCTCATCGCGCGCGAGGCGGGGCTGCAGCTTGACCTCAAGGACGTTTCTGTCAGTCCTTTCGGGGCGGTCGGCGTCAAGGGCCTGTCGCTCAAGCGCCCGGGCGGCACGCCGATCGTGCAGGTCGAGGACGCGCGCGCCGAGTTCTCGCTGCTGCGCGTGCTGGCCGGCAAGCGGCGGCCGTCGCGCACGGAGGTCAAGGGGCTGCTGCTCGACGTCGTGCTCGCGGACGGCAAGCCCAAGGAATTGCTGGATCTCTACCGGGCGGCGCGCAAGGTGTTCCCGGCGAAGATCAAGGAAGACGACGAGAAGGACCAGAAGCAGAAGGTCGGTTCGGCGATCTCGCTGGAGGGCGGCGCGATCTCGGTGCGGATGCAAGGCAAGGGCGCGCAGTACCTGCCGCAGGGCCTGCGGATTCACGACATCGCCGCGCACATCGACCTGGCGCACGGCGTCGGCGATCTGGCGGCGGTGGTCGATGGCACGGTGGCGTCCAAGCTGAGCGCGTCGCTGGTGGCGCAGAAGGAAGGGCCGCCGCGCCTGCAAGCGCGCTTCGCGCCGGAGTTCCGCTTGCAGATGCCGGCCGGCTCGCCGCTGCCGCTCGGTGTGGATTCCGTGTCGGTGGGCGGTTTTGGCTATGACACGAACGATGGTGCGGCGATCGAGGACGTCGTGCTGCGCAAGGGCGCGGTCGATATCTTGTCGGTCAAGCACTTGCGGCCGGAGCGGGCGAGCCTGGGCGCCCGGGCGGAGGACATCGCGTTCTCGCTGCCGGCCGCGGCGCCTGCCGCCGATGACCCGAAAGCCGCGAAAGCAAAGCCGAAAGCCGATGCGAAGGCTGCCGCGGCTCCGGCCCCGGTGCCGCTGACGGCGCGCGCTTGGTCAGGGACGGCCCAGAGCCTGTCGCTGGCGCTCGATGGCCTGGAAGGCGGCGAGATTCCTCTGGTCGTCAAGCTGCAGAACCTCAAGGTGACGATTCCCGGCGATCTCGGCGTCGTGGGGCTGGCCGGCCTGGAGCTGCGCACGGATCGGCTGCCGGGTGAAAAACCACTGGAATCTCTGGTGTTGCTGCGCGTCGAGCAGCCGTCGGTCGACCTGCCGTGGCGCGAAGACGCGATGGACCAGGTGCCGGGCGGCAAATACGTGTGGGCGGCGGTGACGGCGGCGGAGCAGGCGCGGCTGCGGCAGGAAGTGGCGGAGGCGGCGGAGGAAGAGATCGTCGACCCGACGTTGCCGCCGGAGGCGCGTGCCAAGAAAGTGCAGGAGAAGGTGGCGCAAAAGCTGCGTGCGGCCGGCGTCGAGACCGGGCCGGGCGGCAAGCCGCTGCCGGCGCAGAAGGGCGACAAGAGGAAGGCAGGCGATCCGAAGGCGGCCAAGGAAGGCAAGCCGGAGCCGGGCAGCGCGGCGAAGTCGGCCGTGGCGGCGTATGTCAAGCCTTTGAGGGACTTGCAGACGCGGATGCTCGACGGCGGCAGCCTCGTGCAGAAGCTCGTGGACAAGCTGGCGCAG
>CAIXAA010000681.1 GCA_903917305.1 uncultured Myxococcales bacterium
AGCCATGTCTACAACGCCGCCCGCGCCTACGACGAGATGGGCAACACCGCGGAGGCGCTGAACTTGTACCGCCTCTACGTGAAGAACGCGCAGGAGACGGACGGCACGGCGCAAGCCCAGGCGCGCATCCGCCAGTTGGAGGCCGTGCAAGCGGTGCATCCGGCGCCCGCCAGGCCGCCCGAGCCGCCGGTGCGCACGGACGATGACCTCTCCCCCTCGCGACCCGCGGCCGGCGCGACCTCGAGCCGCGCGAAAGCCGTTGCCGATTCAGCACCTGCGCCCGATGACGGCGTGACTCGCGCCCAAGCCTGGTGGGTCACGGGAGCAGCCGTGGCCGTCCTCGCCGGTGGCACCGCCATGTACGTCACTGGAACCGCCGCCGCCGACGATGCCAACCGCATGCCGCGCGCCACCAGCGCCGAAGACGCGAGCTACAGGTCTGCGTACCGCTCCGCCACGTCGCGTTGGCAGGCCGGCACGGCGCTGATCGGCGTCGGCGTTCTCGGCGCCGCCGTCGCGGTTTGGCTGCACGTCCAAGTCCCCGCATCCACGCAGACAACGCTCGCCCCGTTGTTCACCAGCCAAAGCGTGGGCCTCGCCTGGGCCGGCCGCTGGTGATGCCGCCCGCACAACCCCTGATTCCTCAACAGCCCATGGAGAACCCGATGCGTACCCTGCCCGTCCTTGCCCTTGGCCTTTTGCTTTGCAGCGCCGCGTTGGCGCAGCGCCCGGGATCGCCTGCGCCGGAGCCGCGTCCCGGTTCCGGACCGCGTCCTGGGACCAATGCTCCTGCCGGCGATGCCCGACCGGGCACTGCGGCACGCCCGGGTGCGGATGGCCGGCCAGGTGCGGACGCGCGTCCCGGCGCGGATCGCACGGGTTCGGCGCCTGCCCATCCGGATGGCGGCCGCACCGGTGCCGCGCCTGCCCAGCCGCCCGCCATCCCGTTCGTCAAGCCCAAGCCCACGCTGGTCTGCAGCTTCGAGGCGCAGGACGGCACGCACATCACCCTGCCCTCCAAGCACAAGCCGCGCATCGAGTCGCCGATCCAGTGCACGCTCGAAGGCGGTCCCGGCACCGCCGGCCAGCCGTGGAAGGCGGCGCTGTGGACGGTGCGCAGCGGCAAGCCCGGGACGCAGCACGTCCTGCCGCTGACCGGCGCCCCGGTGGCCAAGGCCGCGCTCTCGCTGACGCCCGGCGAGGAGTACGACGCTTGCGAGTACTTCGACATCCTGGCGGAGCTGCGTGACGCCTCCGGCAAGGCGCTGTGGAAGAAGGCCGTGAAGATCAAGCAGGATTGCCCGGACTGACCTGCGCCCACAGGCGTCGCCATGGCGGGCGACCGTGTCAGGGGCTCGCCGCCACCATCACGGCCAATGCCGCCACCGTCGCCGCCGCCAGGGCAAATCCGACGGCTCGCATCCGGCGCGGCGTCAGCGGGGCCGGCGCCAGGGCCGCGGCGCTGAGGCAGCCGGGCGCGAGCGCCCACGCAACCCAAGCTGGAATCTCGCCTTTTTCGGCCAGCGCCGCCGCGGCCGCCAGCACGAGAAGACTGCCGGCGCTGGCCAGCAGGCCGCCGCGCAGCGACGCCCCGCGCGCCAGAGCCCGCGCCTTGATGGCGTGGACGGCCCAGGTCGCCATCGCGAAAGTGAGCACCCACACAGCGAAACTGCCGTACACGAACGCCGGCGCCGCACCGCCCGCCAGCGCCACGGGCAGCCCCGCCGCCGACAGCGCCGTCGCCGCGACCAGCGTCCCGGCCAGCGACTTCTCCTTGCGCGCCACGACGAACGGCACCAGCAGCGCGGTGACCGCCAGAGCCGCGCCGGCCAGCAGCCAGGTCTCGCGCGAGGCCTGCGCCAGGCCGGCCACGCCCAGCACCAGCGAAAGCACAGCCAGAACCATCGCTTGCCGCAACGCCCGCGGGCCGGCCGCGCGCTGCGCCCGCTTGCCGCGCTGCCCCAGGTGGACCAGCAGCGGCTCATGCCCGAGGAACGCCGCCAACGTCGCGCAAGCCAGCGCCACCGAAGGCAGCCGCCCGTGCACCACCCACACAGCCGTCAGCAGCGGCGCCAGCAACTGCACGTAGGCGCCATGCTCGCGCGGCAGGAGCCAATCAATCTGGGGAGTTGTGCGGGCAGGCTGCTTTGCGTCGCCGTTCATGGCCCAGAAGATGCCACATCCGCCGCGCAAGCGCACCCGTCAATGGCCTCGCTGCAACACATTGACCAGACAGCCAAT
>CAIXAA010000682.1 GCA_903917305.1 uncultured Myxococcales bacterium
CCCATGGCGAAATCCGGACTTTCAGGCCTGCCGCCACGTCGCCCGGTCGAGACCGCGCTGACCTACCTGCCCGGCATCAGCCGGTCGCGCGCCAAGGCGTTGCTGCAGCAAGCGCGCATCGATCCCGACCTGACGACCGATGACCTGAACGACATGCAGGTCGACCTGCTGCGCCGGCTCATCCGTTCGGAATTGCAGGGGGATTCCGGACAGCCCCCGAGCGAGCAAGGCGCACAGCCGTGGCTGCACGGCGCAGCGGTGGAGTTCGCGCCGTACCTCGACCGCGTGCGCGCCATGTTGCAGCGCTACCTCGTGGTGCTGCGGCCTTGGGACCGTTCCACCGAAGACCCGACGCAGAATCCGCTGCCGGCCGGCACGCTGCAAACGCTCGATTCGACTTGCCTTCGCTGCCTGCGCGGCGAGGCCCTGGATCCGGAGCGGCTGACGTTCGTCGCGCGCATGGAGGCGCAGCTGGCGCCCGCGTACGACGACCTGCAGCCGCCCACGGAAGGTGCCCAGCGTTTCGACGAGTTGCGCGTCATCTTCGGCTTGACGGATCTCGAGTGCGATCTGCTCTGGCTGCTGCTGGCGCCGGAGCTGGTTCCGGAATTCATCTGGCTTTACCGGGCTTTGTGGCGCGACACCGGCCGCAGCCTGTGGCCGGAGGACTTCCTGAGCCACGCCGCCGATCCGTTCGGCGTGCGCGGCAAGCAGGTGCTGGCGTCGCTGGGCGTGCAGGCGGTGCTGCGGCGCTACGGCCTGGTGATGGCCGAAGGCGCGGCGCCGACGCAAATCCGTTTTCGTGTCGCGAACTTCGTCTGCGCCTACCTGCTTGGCCTCGAAGTCGAGCTGGACGATCTGCCCGGCGTTCTGGCGCACACGGCCAAGGACGATGGCACGCAAGCCAATGGATCAGCGCCGCAATCGACGCAGCTGCGCGAAGCCCTGGCGCGCGGCTTTCGCGGGCGGCGGCGCTTCCTCGTGCTCGGGCCGGAGCGGGCGGGCGCGCTGCGCATCGCCAAGGAAGCCTTGCAGTTGTTCGGCGAAGGCCTGCTGGAGGTGCGGCTCGATCTGCTGCTGCAGGACGGCGATCTGGCGCGCATCGGCCACGTGCTCGGCCGCGCGCGGCTGGCGCGGGCGGGGCTGTTTTTCTCGGCGACCGAGCAGATCGACGCCGGCGATCGCGGCACCGAGAGGCTGGCGGCGATGATCCAGCTGCTGGGCGGCGAGACGACCACCGCCTTCTTCCACTCCGCGGGCAGCCAGCGGCAGGAGGACAAGCGCCTGTCGCCGCGCGTGCACCTCGGCCTCCTGCGCGAGCTGGGCTGCATCGAGCTGCCGACGCTGGCGCCAGGCATCGAAGATCGCAAGCAATTGTGGCAGGAACGCCTGAGCGCGCTGCTGCCCGCTGGCGAAGCGCCGGACGCCGCGGCATCGGCCAGCATCTTCAAGTTCGGCGTCGACGAGATCGATCTGGCCGTCAACCTCGCCGCCGCCACCGCGCGCCAGCGCAACCCGGCATCCGCGACCGTGCGCCTGACCGACATCGAGAAGTCCTGCCGCGACATCGCGTCTTCGCGCCTCGCCGGTCTCGCCACCCGCATCCAGGTGCGCGGCCGCTGGGACTTGACGGTCCTGCCGGACGACACCCGCGAGATCCTTCACGAAATGGTGCGCTTTGGCCGCTTCGCCGGCTTCGTGCTCGACGAGCAGGGCTACGGCCGCACCATGGGCTATGGCCGCGCTTTGACAGCGCTCTTCTCCGGACCGTCCGGCACCGGCAAGACGCTGTGCGCCGGCCTCGTGGCGCGCGACCTCGGCCTGGAGCTGTTCCGCGTCGACCTCGCCAGCGTCGTGTCCAAGTACATCGGCGAGACCGAGGAGCGCCTGTCCAAGCTGTTCGACGCCAGCCAAGACTCCGGCATTGCGCTGCTTTTCGATGAGGCCGACTCGCTGTTCGCCAAGCGCACGGACGTGCAGAGCTCGGTCGATCGCTACGCCAACCTCGAAGTGAACTACCTGCTGCAGCGCCTGGAAGACTTTGACGGGCTTGTGATTCTGACGACCAACAACCCCGAGAGCATCGACCAGGCCTTCATGCGGCGCATCCGCTTCAAGCCGCACTTCCCGGCGCCGGACGTCAAGGAGCGCGAGCGGCTGTGGGGCGTCATGATTCCCCCGACCGCGCCGCGCGAGGCGGACCTCAAGCTGCGCGACCTGGCGGTGGACTACGAGCTGACGGGCGGCCAGATCCAGAACGCGGTGGTGCGCGCGGCGGTGTGGGCGGCGGAGAACGGCGCGCCGGTGAGCTACGCCCTGCTGGCCAAGGCCGGGGAGCGCGAGTACAAGGACCAGGGCCGCGTCGTGCGGGTGTATGCGGAGGATTAGCGTGGACAAGGCGACGTTTCTGGACATCCTGCAGGTCATCGTCGAAGGCTTCGAAGACCATGATTTCAAGGCGCGCTTCGCGGCGGCCAAGGCGGCGGGCGATGTCGCGCAGATGATGGCGCTGCCCCTTGGGATCCAGGAGCGGGCGTTCTCGCGCCACGGCCTGGATGCCACGCAGGGGACCGTGTCGTTCAAGGAAGCGGGACGCACGTACGGGCTCGACGACGAGGCTGCCCCGCTTTTAGCGCGCATGAAGGCCGCGCTTCGCTAGCGGTGGGGGCGCCGATTCGTTGACACTGGCGTCGCGCACACTTACGCTGCCCGTGATGAGCTGCCCCTCCTTTGCAGTCAACGCCTGCCCTCGCCTCCGCTCCGCGGCCCTGTTCGGCTTGATTGCCGTGGGACTCGCCGCGTGCTCCGGTGGCGGACCGGCCGCCCAGCGCGATCGTAGCGCCGCTGCTGAGGAAATCTCGACGCCGACCCACTACGCGACCGCCTTGCGCCTTGCCGCGTTGGGCCGGGTCGAAGCGCGTTCGGGCGCGGACGAGCTGGCCGCCGAACACTTCCGCGCGGCCTACCGTCACCATGCCGACGCGGAGTTCCTGCGCAAATACGCGGAGTCCGCCGAACGCGCCCACCTCTACGCCGAAGCGCGCGACGCGACCAAGCGGGCGCTGATGCATCCGCTGGCTGCCGAGGATCGGCAGCGGCTGGAAGGCGACGTGGTGCGGCTCGACAAGCTGGTGCAGCCAGGCCTGGTGCGCGTGGCGGTGCAGGTGCGGCCGGACACGGCGCGCGTGGTGCTGACCCAAGGCAACGTGCAGCGCACGGTGTTGGGGCCGGGGCAGATCTACTTGAAGGCGGGCGCTTGGGGCATCGAGACGAGCGCCAAGGGTTTCCAGAGCGAATTGCGGACATTCCAGGTGGGCGAAGGCGAAGGCGAGATGCTGGCCATCGCGCTGCACAGCGAAGAGACCGGGCCGGCGCTGGCCGAAGTGCCGCAGGGGCGCGGCGAGCCGGAACGCAAGACGCCGATTCCGGAAGTGGAGCCCGAGCCGGAGCCGAAGATCATCGTCAAGCCCGAGCCCAAGCCGGTGGTCAAGGTCGAACCCAAGCAAGTCGTGAAGGTAGAGCCCAAGCCCGAGCCCAAGCCGGTCGTGAAGGTGGAGCCCAAGCCCGAGCCCAAGCCGGTCGTGAAGGAAGAGCCCAAGCCCATCGTCAAGCAGGAGCCCAAGCCCGAGCCGATCATCGTGCAACCCATCGAACCCACGACGCCTGGCCCCAGCGTGGTGGGCAAGTATGGCCCGGTGGTGACATCGGGGATTGGCCTGGTGGCGCTCGGCGTCGGCGGCTACTTCTTCTACCAGGCCGCGAAGAGCGCGTCGGATTTGAATGCCTTGGATGCTACGCACATGACGTCGGCGCAATACGCCGCGAGCTTTGCCGCCGGCAAGAGCGACGCCGATGCCAACCTGCAGAAAGCGGACTACATCATGGCTGCGGGCGGCGTCGTGCTGGCTGCCGGCCTGGCGTGGTGGATGCTTGCGCCGCCCCCAGCGGCGACGGCCGACGCTGCCGCGCCGCATCCTGCGGCCACGACGAATGCCCTTGTGCCGCGCAATGTGGCCATGACCCATCGAAGCCTCGCCTTGACCTGGACTTTCTAGGAGAACCCATGCCCGCGTCCCGCCTGGATAGCGCCTGTGCAGGCCCGACTTGCGCAACACGCGCGTCCTCGTCGTCTGGCCGCCGTCCACCGCACGGCCTTGCGGGGCTCGCGCTTTGCCTCGTGCTGGGCACGACGGGCTGCCTGCAGATCAACCAACAGACGGTCGGCGGCACGAACCCTTGCTCGTCCAA
>CAIXAA010000683.1 GCA_903917305.1 uncultured Myxococcales bacterium
CAGCGCGGACGGGGTCACGTCGCTCTTGGCGAGGTGCGGCATCTCGGGCGCGTCGTAGGAGGCGCAACCAGCGACCGCGACAAGGAGGACCAGCGACCAGGACACGGATGCCGTACGGTTCATTCTGTTTCTCCCTTGTTTTCGCTCGGTTCGGATGGGCCTCTCCCGCTGACTGCCGCTGGAACCCGCTCGCCGACTTTGTTCCCGCGGCCACACTCGCGCACACATCTTCACCAGAACCCTGGAAGCTAACCGAGGCAGTGCGCCGGATCAAGCGCTTTCTGCGCAGCGACCGTTGCCGCAGCCGGTTGTTTGCAAATGCTTGATTTGGCGTCGAAGTTTCTCGACTAAGGCGAAGTCGCGCAGCGCAGGCCGACGCTGGGACTGCGGCTGGACGGTGACAATCCTTCGCGAGCCGCCGCACGAAGCGCATCGGCGCCGTTGGTCCACGCCCCGCCGCGCGCCACGCGCCAGTCGTTCGGGCTGGAGGCAGGTCCGGCTGGGTCGAGAGAGCTGGCCGCGGCGTATACGTCGTACCAATCTGAGCACCATTCCGCAGTATTTCCCGAAAGATCACAGACCCCTTGCGCGCTGTTGCCGGCCGCCAAGGCGCAGACGGTCCAGGTGGAGCCCGCACCGCAGCCCGTGCCGCCGCTGTCCATCACGGCAAGTGCGCAATCCGCCGCCGCATTGCCCCATGGATAGGCTTGCGCCAGCCCGCCGCCGCGCGCCGCGTACTCCCATTCCGCTTCGGTGGGCAGCCTCTTGCCGGCCCATGCGCAGTACGCGGAAGCCTGGTACCAGTCGACGCAATTGACCGGATGCTGCTCGCGCCCCGCCACGCTCCAATTGCAGCCCTGCGCCGTGTCCGGCTGGCCGCACGCCATGCCCGTCGTGTTGGTCGCAGCGCATTTCGCGCCCACATCCAGGGAGTTGTAGAAGGCGGCATACTGCGCCACCGTCACCTCGTGCAGGTCGACGGCCAGCGCCGAGAGCGTGACGTCGTGCTGCGGCTGTTCGTCCGCGTTGCCCGTGCCGTCGGGCGAGCCCATCGTGAAGGTGCCGGTGGGCAGCTGCGCCATGGCCACCGGGTCGTTCGCCGCGCACAGCGCGTCCCCGTTGCACGACTTGCCTGCGCCGCACCCCGTGCCCGCCGGCAGGCTCGCGTGCTGGCAGCCCGCCATGTCGCAGGAATCGCCGGTGCACGGGTAGCCGTCGTCGCACGCGGTCGGCGCGCCGGGCAAGCAGATGCCGCCGGAGCAGGCATCGCCCATCGTGCACGGATCGTTGTCGCTGCAACTGCCTGGAATCGGGAGATGTTGGCAGCCGCTCGCCGCGTCGCAGGAATCGCTGGTGCAGGCGTTGCCGTCTTCGCAGTTCAGCGCGCTGCCGGCCACGCATGCGCCGCCCTGGCAGGTGTCGCTGACGGTGCACTCGCTGCCGTCCGTGCAGCCAGCCGAGTTGTCGACGTGTTGGCAACCGCTTGCCGCGTCGCAGGAATCGTCGGTACACACGTTGCCGTCGTCACACGTCGCCGCGCTGGCGCTGTGCTGGCAACCACTGGCGGCGTCGCAGGAATCGACCGTGCAGGCGTCCCCGTCGTCGCAGTTGGTCAGGCTTCCCGCGAGGCACACGCCACCCTGGCAACCGTCGCCCACAGTGCAGGCGCTGCCGTCGCTGCAAATGCTTGTGTTGTTACTATGTTGGCAACCGATCGCGGGAACGCAGAGGTCGTCCGTGCAGACATTGCCGTCGTCGCAGTCGGCCGTCGTGCACGGCGGCGGCGCGACATCCTCGCCCGCGTCCTCGCCATCGGCCGCGGCATCTTCCGCAGGAAGGACCGGCACGTCGGCCTGGTCCGCGCCGGCATCCTCTGCCGCACCGTCCGCAGCGTCCGCCCCCACGTCCTGTTCAGCGTCGGCGCCCACCTCTTCGGCCGGGGCAGCATCCGCCGTCGCGGCGTCCGGGGCATCCTCCGCGGCTACGGCATCCGGAGAATCCTGCGTCGCCACTGCATCTTCCGCGACATCGGCGCCGGCTCCGTCCGGCGGTTCGGCAACGTCCGCGTCCTGGGCAGCATCCGCCGCATCCGGCACAACAGCGTCCTTCTCTGGCGTTGCGTCGGCATCGCCGGTCTGGTCGGGGGCAGGCACGTCACCCGCCACGGTGTCCGCATCGGCAGCCACATCCAATGGTTGCGCGTCGGCATCCTGGCCAGCATCGACAACGGCATCCGCGTCCGGACCGACCGCGGCGTCGGTTGCCGCGTCCTGGGCGGCCGCGTCGGCCGCGTCGAGAGGCGCCGTGTCGGGCGCGCCGACATCCGGCCCCGCGTCCACGGCGTCCGGCGCCTTCGCAGCGTCCTTGGCGGCGAGGCGTTGTTCGGGCGTGGCGAACTCGAACTGGTCATCCGCCGGCATCTTGGTGCACGCCGCGGCGCCGAGCAGCAGCAGCAGGACGATGGCGTCCAGCCTCGCCGCAGGAGGCATCAGGCTCCGTTGTGCGCGCATCTTGTGCATCAGAACCGCCAACTTAGGGTGAGGCCGCCAGGGACGGGGCCCGGCAGCAACGCGACGTGCTTGGCCGGGCGCCAGAGCAGCCAGGCGCCGACGCCGGCCGCCGCGACGCCGGTGCCGGCCATGGCGAGGGAAGTGCCGATGCGGCCATTGATGGCCGCGACCTGCGTGCGCGCCTCGGACGAGGAGATGTCGCGGATCTTGCCGCCGGCGCCGGGATGCAACTTTGCCTCCAGCGCGCTCTGGTCGCCGCGCGTCCAGGCGTACGATCCCAGGCCGACCAGCGCGACGGCACCGCCGACGCCGAGCAGCGGCATGCCGAGGTAGGTGGAGTCCGGACTTCCCTGCGCAGTTTCGCTGACATCCGGTCGCAGCAGCAGCCAGGCGCCGATGCCGGCCGCCGCCAACCCGGCGCTGCCCAGCGCGATGGACGTGATGACGTGATCGTTGACGGAGCCGACCCGGTCCCGCGCCTCCGACAAGGAGATGCTGTGGATCTTGCCGTCGCCGCCGGGAGTCAACAGGCCTTCCACCTCGTTCTGTTGGCCGCGCGTCCAGACATACGAACCCAGGCCGAGGAGCGCGACGGCACTCCCCAGGCTGAGCAGGGTCTTGCCGGCGCTGGCCCGATCCTCGCGCGCCGCCGTCGAAATCGTTTCCGCTGTCGGCGTAACGGGTTCCCCGCGCGCCTGCCGCCTCAGGGCATCGAGGCGCGCGACCGCCTCCGGGCGCTCCGGCGTCGTGGACGAGGCACGCTTGAGGTACTCCTCGAAGTGCGCCGTAGCTTCTTGAAACTGCTTTGCTTCCTGCTCCTCGACCGCTGCCTTGAACAGCAGCACGTCCCAGCGGTCGCGCGCCATCTGGTAGGCCGTCAGGTACGACTGCGCCGCCTGCTTGTGCAGTCCGGCCGCTGCCGCCGTTTCGGCGACGTGGATGCGCGTCTTGAGGTTGGAAGGCTCGATCAAGTCAATGTATTCGCGCGCTTGCGCCAGACGCTCCGCGGGGACGCCCGGCGTCGCGACCAGCGCCTTGTAGTGCTCCAGCGCGAGATCCTTCTGCTCCGAATACATCTCGGAGCGCGCAAGAAACCACAGGTACTCGGGTTTCGCGTCAGCCTTCCAGGCCTTGAGGTAGAGCTCGGCGGCCGCGTGGAACTTGGCGCCTTCATAGGCTTTGGCGCCCTCGGTCGCGTACCTGGCGGCGACGACCGACTTGTCGGCGGCAAGCGCGGGTGCCGACAGCCACAGCGCCTGCAGCGACAGCGTCAGGGCAAGGGTCAGCCAGCTTCGTTGGATGCCTGCCAAGGCTGGCCGCCTCAAATCCGTTTGCATCGTGGCACTTCGCGCCAGCCCCCTCGCAGCTTGACGGCGACTGTGCCCGCCTTCCCAGGCGAACGCAAGCTTCCTGCCGCAGACCCGCCGCTGCCCTCGCCGTTTGACCAGGCGCGGCGGACCGCGTAGCGTCCTCGCATGGCCCTGCGCGACCTGCCGATCCGCACTCCACCGTTGCTGCTCACGCTGAACCTGTTGCTGGGGCTGTGGATTCTTGGTGGATGCAGCAAGGCAGGAGGGACCGTGGCTGCGCTGTCCCAAGCCGACGCGGCCGTTCTCGCCGATGCCGGCACGGTCCTCGCCGATGTTGCCGCCGTCGCTGCCGCCGATGCCGACGTGGCGCCGGACCAGCAGCCGGTGAAGTCGCTGCCGCCGCTGCCGGATCCGCTGTGGGGCGTGACCACCGACGCCATCGACAAGCTGCCGGCGATTCTCAAGTCGCTGGACCACCTTGGCCAGAAGCACAAGCCGATCGTGCGCATCGTGTTCGACGAGAACCAGCCACCGAGCGAGTACGCGGAGGCCGTGCCCGCCATCCACGAAAAGAGTTGGATTCTCGGGGAGATTCTTGACTCGCTGTACGTGAAGGACATCAGCGTCGACGGCTACGTCGCGCGCACCAAGGCCTACCTCGCCGCGTTTCCCGACACCGTCGATGTCTGGGAGATCGGCAACGAAATCAATGGAGAATGGCTCGTCGCCAAGGGCGGCAGCACGGCGGACGTCGTCGCCAAGATGAGCGGCGCCTACGACGTCCTGCACGCGGCCGGCAAGCGCACGGCGCTGACCCTCTATTACAACAAGGACTGCTGGTCCGCGCCGGAAAACGAGATGTTCGCCTGGACCAACGTCAACGTGCCGGCGCGCATGCGCACGGGACTCGACTACGTGCTGGTGAGCTACTACGAGGACGACTGCAACGGCCTGCAACCGAACTGGAACAGCATCTTCCTGGAATTGCGCAAGATCTTCCCCACTGCCAGGCTCGGCATCGGCGAGTGCGGCACGACCAACGCAGCGACCAAGGCCTTGTACATCCAGCGCTATTACGGGATGAAGGTGGACGTGGCGGGCTTTGTCGGCGGCTACTTCTGGTGGTACTTTCACCAGGACATGGTCCCCGACAGCACCGCCCTCTTCACCGCGTTGTTCGACGCGATTCCTTGATGCGCCGTCAGGAACCGCTCGGTCGCCTATCGACGGCAAAGGCCGAGAATGCCTGGACAACCGGCATCACTTCCAGCCGGTTGATGTTGATGTGCGCGGGCAGGGCGGCGGTCCAGAAGATGCACTCCGCGATGTCGTCGGCGCTCAAAGGCGTCGTGCCTTCATAGACTTTCGCGGCGCGCTCGGCATCGCCGCCAAAGCGCACCAGGGAGAACTCGGTCTCGCACAAGCCAGGTTCGATGTTGGTGACGCGCACCTTGGTGCCGAACAAGTCGGCGCGCAGGTCCAGGGAAAACTGCTTGACGAATGCCTTGGTACCGCCATACGCGTTGCCGCCGGGGTAGGGGTAGCTGCCGGCGACGGAGCCCAGGTTGATGACGTGGCCGCGGTTGCGCGCGACCATGCCGGGTAGGACGGCGCGGGTGACGTAGAGCAGACCCTTGATGTTCGTGTCGACCATGCGGTCCCAGTCGTCGAGGTCGGCGCGCTGCGCGGGGTCGAGCCCGGCGGCCAGGCCCGCGTTGTTGACGAGCACATCAATCTCCGCGAATTCAGGCGGTAAACCTGCGATGGCCGCGGCCACGGCTTCGCGGTCGCGCACATCGAGCGTCAGCGTGAGGACCGGGACCGTGAGCTCCGCCTGCAACTGCGCGAGGCGCTCGGTCCGGCGACCGCAGACGACAAGGCGCGCGCCCGCGGCAGCAAAACGACGTGCGGCGGCAGCGCCAAAGCCAGAAGTGGCACCGGTGACAAAGACTGTGGCATCGCGCAGCTGGGTCATGACGAGGCTCTGCGGCTCGACGTGCCGCGCGCGGCAAGGGTGGGTCATCTGCCGGCGGTCTGCAAGCCGTCTGCGGCGTTGCGGCAACGCCGGGTGAGGGCTACAGTCCTTTGTCTTGTTCGGAGGCCCCGATGACCCGGCCCGTGTCGCTCCTGCTTTGCCTGTTCGCCCTCGCCGCCTGCGCCACGCCGATTCAAGGCGTTGGTTTGTTGACGGATGTCAGCGCCGTCCAGGACACCGGGACGCATGTCGACACGCCTCCGCATGACGTGCTGCTCAAGGAGCTCGCGGTCACGCCGGATACCGCAACTCCGGCGGATGCCTTGCCGGACAC
>CAIXAA010000684.1 GCA_903917305.1 uncultured Myxococcales bacterium
CGGAGACGGTGACGTTCCTGAGCAGTCGGAGCGAGGCGGCCAAGGCGGCGTAGTCGCGGCGTGCGAACGCGTCAGGAATCCGTCGCCGACAGACACGGCGGGTTCCTGACGCGCGCGTGCTTGACCGGGGCAGGTGTGCGCCGCACCTTGCGCGCCGCCCGCGACAGCAAAGCGAGCTCGACTTCGCGCCCGACGAGCGGCTTGGCCACATCGCGCGCGATGTAGTCGGCTAGCGCCAACGTCGCGTCGCGCCTGCGCAAAACGATGCGCCGCTTGGACTGCGGGTCGGCGCGCACTTCGAACTGACCGCGCACTTCGCGAAACGCCGATTCGCCCAAGGCCACGCTGCCTGGCAAGCCACGGCGCACCGAATCACGCGCAAGTTCAACGGCTTCGCCGCCTGCCAGCGCCATGCCCCAGGCGACGCCGACGCCGCGGCTGCCGACCAGGCCCAACTCCACGGCAACACGCAGTTTGGCGCCGCGTTGGGCAGCTTCGGTGTCGACCAGGCGCGCCGGCAGCGCCAAGGCGGCGTCCACGGCGGAGGCGGTGTCGCCGTCGCGCATGCCGCCAAGTCCCCACAATGCCACGCCTTCCATGCCGATCAGCGCTGCCGTTCGGCCACCTTCTCGCGCTACGGCCGCCGCAAACATCGCGGCAAACTCGGCCTGTGCAGGCAGGTCTGCGGGCGAGGCATCCAAGCGCGCGACCAGGACGGCGGCGGCTGCCATGCGCAATTCCGCTGCAGCGGCGCCGGCTTGGGCCGGCCACGCCAGGAGCGCGGCGCCGCAGTCGGAGCAGTGGTAGCGCTCGCCTTCGCGCCGCGCGCCGCACGTGCCGCAGCGGGCGAGGGGCACCGGGCTGCCGCAGCGGTTGCAGAAGCCGCCGCCGAAATAGGAAGCCTGGCCGCAGCCGGGACACGCCACGGCATCCGCCGACGCGACCGGCATCGTCAAATCTGCAGCATTGTCAAGCGCATCCGCAAACGCCATGACCGTCGGATGGCGATCCGCCGGCGCCTTGGCCAGGGCCTTGCGCAGCTCGCGCTCGAACGCCGGCGGCAGGTCGTCGGACAGCGCCGGCGGTTCGTCGATCAGGTGCGCAATCAGCAGGCTCTGCAGCGAATCGCGTTGGTACGGCAGGCCGCCGGTGACCATCTGGTAGACCATGATCCCCAGTGAATACAGGTCACTGCGACCATCGACCGGCTGAGCCTGGATCTGTTCCGGCGACATGTACGCCGGCGTGCCCAGGATGGTCGCCTCCTGCGTCACCGCCGTGCCTTGGTTCTCCAGGAACTGCCGCGCCAGGCCGAAATCGCACACCTTGGCCAGCAGGCCACCAGAAGCCAGCGGACGCAAAAGGATGTTTCCCGGCTTGACGTCGCGGTGGACGATGCCGAGCGCATGCGCCTCTTGCAGGCCGCTCGCCACTTGCCGAGTAATGGCGAGCACTTCGCGCAGCGGCAGCTTGCCCTTCTCCAGGCGCGACTCCAGGCTCACGCCCTCGACGTACTCCATGACGAGGTACCAGGTGGTCTCCC
>CAIXAA010000685.1 GCA_903917305.1 uncultured Myxococcales bacterium
CCGCCGCGCGCGGAGGCGGGGGTGTACGGTTCCTTGCCGATCCTGGCGGCGGCAGCGTCTGGCGCGGGCTCCGTGAACGTGCTGCGCGACGCCGATGGCAAGGTGCGGCGCGTGCTGACCGTCATCCAGCACGGCGAGCGCTACTACCAGGCGATGGGCTTGTCCCTGGCGCAGCGCGCAGAGGCGAACCTGCCGACCAGCTACGTGACGGGCGACGCCACCGTGATGCTCGGCAAGCACGCGCTGCCGGTCGATCGCAATGGCACGGCAACGCTGAACTTTCTCGCGCCGGACGGCGGTTTTCGCACGTACTCCGCTGCCGACGTGCTGGACGGGACGCTGCCCACCGCCGCGCTGCGCGGCAAGCTGGTGCTGGTCGGCTACACGGATGCGGCGCGCGACCGCCTGGCGACGCCGTTCGACACCGCGGTGCCGGGCGTGCAGATCCACGCGACGCTCGCGCACAACGCCTTGCACGATGAGCTGTTGCGGCGCGTGCCCGGCTGGCTCGACGCGCTGGCGCTGGCGGTGATGGGCGCCTTGCTCACCGCGGCGCAGTTGCAGCGCGTCCGGCAGCGGCGGGCGTGGCTCGCGGGGCTGGCGGCGCTGGTGCTCGGCGTCGGCTGGCTGGTCCTGGGTCAGGCGCTGTTCGCAAACGGCTGGCTGGTCGATGTCGCGGGGCCGCTGGCGGGCGTCGTGTTCATCGCGCTGGCGGCGACGTCGACGGCGCTGGCGACGGAAGGCCGCGAAAAAGCCCACCTGCGCGCGACGTTTTCGCAGTACGTGTCGGGCAGCCTGGTCGAGCGGTTGCTCGAGGACCCGAGCCGCGTGCGCCTGGGTGGGGAGCGGCGCGAGCTGACCGTGCTCTTCAGCGACATCCGCGGATTCTCCAGCTTCTCCGAAAACATGGCGCCGGAGACGCTGTCGGTCTTCCTCAACGAATACCTCACGCCGATGACCGGGATCGTGCTGGAACAAGGCGGCATGCTCGACAAGTACATTGGCGATGCGGTCATGGCGGTGTATGGCGCTCCGTTGGAGCAGGCCGATCACGCCGCGGCCGCGTGCCGATCGGCGCTGGCGATGCAGGAGGCGCTCGGCGGGCTCAACCGGGCGTGGCAGCCGCGGCAACTGCCGGAGCTGCACATCGGCGTCGGCGTCAATACCGGCCTGATGTCCGTGGGCAACATGGGCTCGGAAATGCGGTTTGATTACACGGTGATGGGCGATGCAGTGAACCTGGCGTCGCGCTTGGAGGCGCTGACCAAGGAGCTGCGCTGCGCCATCCTGTGCGGGCCGGACGTGCCGCATGCCGCGGGGCCAGGCTTCGTGTTTCGCGAGGTCGATGCCGTGCGCGTCAAGGGGCGCGGCGGCGCGCTGGCTGTGTATGAACTCTGCGGGACGACGGAGAACTGTCCGTTCACGGCCGCAGCGCTCGGCCACTACGCCGCGGCGCTGGCCGCGTACCGGCACCAGGCGTGGGCGACAGCTCGCGCCGCAATCGACGTCTTTTTGGCGGCCCATGCGTCAGACGGACCGGGGCAGCGCCTCGCGGCGATGATCGACGCGCTGGCTGCGGACCCGCCTGCCGCGGATTGGGATGGCGTCTATGAACAGCGCAGCAAGTAGCTATTTTCTTTGC
>CAIXAA010000686.1 GCA_903917305.1 uncultured Myxococcales bacterium
GCCGCATCCTCGCGGAAGTCTCGACCCGCTACATCACCCACAACGGCCACGAGTACACGAGCGCTTCGCTGCGCGACGTGACGGAGCGCACCGAAGCCAAGCGCGCGTTCCTGGAAACGCGGGAGCAATTCCAGACGATCTTTCGGGAATCGCCGATCGCCATCGCCATCACGCGGCGCATCGACGGCGCCATCCTGGAGGCCAACCCAGCCTTCGAGCAGCTCTACGGTTTCGCCCGCGAGGAACTGCTCGGCCGCACCACCGTGGACTTGCACCTGTACGGCCCGGAAGGCCGCCAGTTGCTGTTCGATGCCTTCGCGGCAGACGGCATGGTGCGCAACCTCGAGCTTCCGACGCATGGCAAGGATGGCGGGGAGCTGGTGACCTCCTCCTACGTCGCGCCGGTCTCCTTCCAAGGCCAGTCGTCCCTGCTGTGCATGGTCGCCGACGTCACCGAGCGCAAGGCCAAGGAGCGCGAACTGCGCGAGCGCGAGGAACGCCTCCGCGTCGTCTTCGACACGTCGCAAGCCGGGATCGTCCTGGTGGATGCGCAGGGCAGGATCCTGTTTGCCAACCGGCGCATGGCGGAGCTGCTCGGCTGCTCGATGGAGGAGGTCATCGGTTCGCAGTACCTCGGGCACCTGCACCCGGACCAGCGCGAAGTCGCGACGGCCGGCATGCGCAGGCTGATGGCCGGCGATTTGGACATGGTCAGCACCGAGCGGCACTTCCTGCGCCAGGATGGCAGCGACTTCTGGGGCTTCTTGAGCAGCCGGCGCCACGAGGACGCGGCGGGCAAGCTGGTGTCGCTGGTCGGCGTCATCGTGGACATCACCGCGCGCAAGCAGGTCGAGGACAAGCTGCGGCAGAGCGAGGAGCGCTTTCGCAGCCTCATCGAACTCGCCGCCGACGCGATCGTTCAGGGCAATGGGGACGGCATCATCGTCGCGGCCAACCTCGCGGCGACGACGCTCAGCGGCTACGCGCCGGACGAGCTGCTCGGCATGAACATCGTCAACCTCTTCTCGGAGCACGAGCAGGTGCGGGCGCCGCTGCGCTACGACCTGCTGCGCGCCGGGGAGACGGTGCGCATCGAACGCACGCTCAAGCGCAAGGATGGCACGCAGGTGCCCATCGAGATGAACTCCAAGATGATGCCGGATGGCACCTTCCAGACGTTCGTGCGCGACATGAGCGAGCGCAAGCAGGCCGAAGACGTGCTGCGGGCGAGCGAGGAGAAGTTCGCGACGGCGTTCCAGCGCGCGCCGCTGGTCATGACGATCAGCTCGCGTGAGGACGGTCGGCTCATCGAGGTCAACGACAGGTTCTGCGAACTCTCCGGTTATCCCCGCGAGGAGGCGCTGGGCAAGACATCGGTCGAGCTGGGCCTGCTGCGCGACGACGTTCGGGCAGGGATCCGCCAAGAACTCACGACGAACCAGCACCTGCCGGATCGCGAGGTGCAGGTCACCGCCAAGGACGGGCGCCAGCTCCAATGCCTGTGGGGCGGCGAGGTCGTCCACATCGACGGGCGGCCGCGGCTGCTGACGATCGTGCAGGACATCACGGAAACCGTGCGCATGCGCGAGGAGCTGGCCAAGACGCAGAAGCTCGAGTCGCTCGGGCTGCTGGCGGGCGGTCTGGCCCACGATTTCAACAACGTGCTGACGGGCGTGCTCGGCAACCTGTCCTTTGCGCGCATGCTGGTCGGCGAGAACCACAACGCCGCGCAATGCTTGATTGAATGCGAGAAGGCGGCGGTGCGGGCCAGCGAGCTCACGCGGCAGCTGCTGACGTTCTCGCGCGGCGGTGCGCCGACCCGCAAGGTCGTTGACACGCGCCGACTCATCGACGAGGCCGTGTCCTTCGCCCTGCGCGGCTCGAACGTCAAGGCGGTCCTCGACCTGCCGGCCGATCTGCGCTTCCTGAACGCCGACGAAGGGCAGATCTCCCAAGTTTTCGCGAACCTGCTGATCAACGCCAAGCAGGCGATGCCGTCCGGAGGCACGGTGACGATCCGTGCCGCCAATGAGACGGTGGACGGGCGCGGCAACGTCGCGCTGGCGGCGGGCAGCTATGTCCGCATCGACGTTGCGGATACCGGCCCGGGCATGGCGCCGGATGTGCGCGGCAAGATCTTCGATCCGTATTTCACCACCAAGCCGGGCGGCACCGGGCTGGGGCTGAGCTCCGTCTACTCCATCGCCCGCCGGCACGCGGGCAGCGTCGAGGTGGAATCGGAAGTGGGCGTCGGCACGATGTTCTCCCTGCACCTGCCGGCTGCCGTCGAGACAGACGAAGCGCCCACGGATGCGACCGACGCCACGCTGCCGCACGACGGGCAGGGCCGCATCCTCGTGATGGACGACGAGATCCTGATTCGCGACCTGGCCAGCCGGGTGCTGGAGGCGCTGGGCTACGAAGCGGTGGCATGCGCGGATGGCGAGGCGGCGGTGCACCTGTTTCGCGAGGCGCAAGAGCAGGGTGCGGCGTTCCGCGCGGTGCTCCTCGACCTCACGGTGCCGGGCGGCATGGGCGGCAAGGACGCGGCGGCGCTGATCCGCGCGATGGACACGGGAGTGATCCTCATTGTTTCCACGGGCTATTCCAACGATCCCATCGTGGCGGATTGCCAGGCGTATGGCTTCGCGGGTGCGGTGGCCAAGCCGTATTCGGTGGAGACGCTGGCGGAGGAGTTGACGCGGCTGCTGGGCCAACGGCCTCTCGCGCAGTGACGCCGGCCAGTGCCGTGCGATCCGTGCCTTGATCCCGGCCTTTGTCCCTGGACACGCCGCCCCGCCGCGCCTACAACCCCCGCCCCATGCCGCGCGCCGCCAAGCTCACCGGAACCAGCGCCATCCTCCTCGCCGCCCTGCTTTGGTCGTCGGGCGGCCTGTTCATCAAGCTGGCGCCGATGCCCGGCCTGCTGGTCGTCGCCGGCCGCGCCCTCGTCACCTCGGTCTTCTACTTCGCCGTCCTGAAACCGGATCTGCGGCGCGCGAGCTGGCGCACCGCCGTGGCCTATGCCGGCATGATCCTGACGTTCGTCTGCGCGACCAAGCTGACCACGGCCGCCAACGCCATCGTGCTGCAATACACTGGAACGGCGTGGGTTCTGGTGCTGGCGCCGCGACTGCTGGGCGAACAGCTGCGGCGCATCGATGTGGTGACCGTGCTGGCGTGCCTGGGCGGCGTCGCGCTGTGCATGACCGACGAGCCGCCGTCGCTGGCCACGCTGCCGCACGCCGCGGCGGGCAACGTGCTGGGTGCCGTGTCCGGGCTGTTCTATGCGGCGACGGTCGTGGGCATGCGCCGCGACGCGCGGCCGGGGACGCAGCACGACGCGCAAGCCTCCGTGACGCTTGGTAATCTGCTGGCAATGCTCATCGCGCTGCCGCTGTCCTTGGGCGACCTGGCGCAGCTAGCGTCCTGGCGCGCCGTGCTCGTGCTGCTGTGGCTGGGGCTGCTGCAAATGGGCGTGTCGTATCTGCTTTTCCTGCGCGGGCTGCGCACGGTGCCGGCCGTGACCGCGACGCTCCTGGCGCTGCTGGAGCCCGCCGCGCTGCCGCTGTGGGTCCTGCTCGGCACCGGCGAGCGGCCGGGCATGGGGTCGCTGGCGGGCGGGGCGGTGGTGCTGGGCGCGCTGGCCGGGCGAGCGCTGTGGCTGGCGCGCTTTGCGCCGCTAGTGCCTACAACGTCACAATGATCAGCCCCGGCTTGCCCGCAGTCGGCTTGCTGCCCGAGACATTCTGCACGCCAAGCCCGCCGTGTCCGGCGTTGCCC
>CAIXAA010000687.1 GCA_903917305.1 uncultured Myxococcales bacterium
CGATGACCAGCTCAGAGCCGTCGCCGTTCATCGCGACCGCCATCTTGCTGTTCAGCGCGCCGGTGTCGCCCGCCATGATGTTGCCGAGCGCGCCGGTGAGCGCCTGCTGACCGCCCAAGACCTTGGCAATGCCCAGGTTCTTGACGTCGATCTTGTCGGTCATCTTGCCGTCCATCTTCGGGACCTTGGACTGCTTGTTCGGATCCTTGTCGGGATCGCCGAACTTGCCTTCCTCGCCGCCAGCCTTCTTGCCGGTGGTGTCGTCCTCGTCGCCTTCGGGCTGGATCTCGTCGGACTTCTGCTGCGTGTCTTCCAGCGTGATCTCGATAAGTTCCTTGGCCTTCTGGTCCAGCGACTCTTCGGCTTCCGTGCGGTGACGCGCCTTCAGGCTCGACATCATCGCGGTCAGCAGGATCAGCGTGCACGCCGCAACTGTGGAGAACGACACGGCCAAGCCGACATCGCGACCCACCGAGCCGGTCAGCAGGCCGCCGGTCTCCGCGCCCGTGAACTGGAAGACGACATCGACGCCGTTGTCGAAGTTGATGACGCCCGCGTCGCCGTGGGTGACCTCGATGGAGCCCGCGCCCGCCGCGTCCTTGGTCTGGCCGCCGACGGTCACGTTGCCCTTGGCGCCGCTCGGCACATTGAGCGTGTACTTCTCCTTGCCGGACGGGGCGAGCAGCGTGTGCTTGGCCATGCCGCCAGCGGCGATCTGGAAGAAGTTGTCGTTGTCTTCGCCGACGGTGATCGGCTTGGGCACGAAGAAGACCTTCTCGACCACGATGTGGCCGCCCCAGGTCAGCATGACGCGCAAGAAGCGTTGTTCTTTGAGGAACTCCGGGTGCGCCGCGACGACGATGAGGCCGCCGAAGAAGGAGAGCACCGACGAGAGCACGATGATGACGACGCCCCAATCGAGCGTGACCAGCGTCTGGTCGATGAGCCCGCCGGTGGCCGGGTCGCACAGCGTCAGGCCCATGCCCTTGCACGGAATCAGGTTCCAGACGTTGGAGTAGGTCAGCGCCATCAACGCGATCTGCGCGAGGCCGACGCCGGCGATCGCCCAACCGAGGACCTGTGTGCGCTTCTTGAAGATGAAGGCGCCCAGGACGATCGTGACTACCGCGAGGCCGATCGAGCCAAGGCCCGTGGCGACGTGGAAGTTGTGGAGCACGACTTCTTCTTCGTCGATGGTGATGAACGGCATGAACATTGGCGCAAGGAGCGCCAGCAGGCCGCCAATGATCGCAAGGATGCTACCAGCGCTCATGTTCCCTCTACGTTGACCCCGGCGTTGTGCCCCGGTGCCGCGTCTGTCGATGCCGGCCAAACCTCTCGCGGACGCGATCGGGGCAAAGCCGGCCGGGATGCTAGTTTCCGCCCGCGCCCCACGTCAAGCGTCCATTCGTGAAGGACGCCATGCCGATGGGTGAGCGATCGATTTTCCGCCTCTTTTCGTGCCACAGCGTCTTTCGCCGCGCCTCCACTTCACCAGACGCACGGGGGCGCCAAAGGATCTACGGTCACGCGAAAGCCGCGACCAGCGCCTGATCGAGGTCCGCCAGCAGGTCCTCGATGTGCTCGATGCCCACCGACAACCGCACGAGCGTGTCGTCGATGCCGATGGCGGCGCGCCTGTCAGGCGGAATCGACGCGTGCGTCATGATCGCCGGGTGCTCGATCAGGCTCTCGACGCCGCCCAGGCTCTCCGCCAGCGCAAAAGCGTGCACCGTGGAGAGGAACTTGCGCGCGTTGTCGATGTTGCCGTCCAGCACCGCCGTCACCATGCCGCCCGGCCGCCGCATCTGCCGCGTCGCCAGCTCGTGCTGCGGATGATCATCCAGACCTGGGTAATGCACCTTCTTCACGCGCGGATGTGCCTGCAACCACTTGGCAATCGTCTCGGCGTTGTCGCAGTGCCGATCCATGCGCACCGCCAGCGTCTTCAAGCCGCGCAGGGTCAGCCAGGAGTCGAACGGACCCGGCGTGGCGCCATTGGCATTCTGGACAAACGCAATGCGCGCGCCCAGCTCCTCGTCGCGCACGATCACCGCACCGCCGACCACGTCCGAGTGTCCGCCGATGTACTTGGTCGTCGAGTGCACCACGATGTCCGCGCCCATGCGCAGCGGCTGCTGCAAGTAGGGAGTCGCAAACGTGTTGTCCACCGCCACCAGCACGCCGCGCGCGTGCGCCCGCTCCACCAGCGCCGCGATGTCGACGAGCTTGAGCATCGGGTTGGTCGGCGTCTCGAGCCACAGCAGCTTGGTCTTGGGCGTGCAGGCGGCGTCAAAAGCCGCAGGATCCCGGAGATCTGCGTAGCTGAACGTCAGGCCGTGCCGACGCCACACCTTGTCGAACTGCCGGAACGTGCCGCCGTACATGTCGTCGTTCGCCACGACGTGATCGCCGGCATCCAGGAGCGCGATCACCGCGTGCGTCGCGGCCAGCCCGGACGAGAACGCCATGCCGCGCGTGCCCCATTCCAGAGACGCCAAGCAGGTTTGCAGCGCGTCGCGCGTCGGGTTCGAGGTGCGCGAGTACTCGTGACCCAGGTGCTCGCCCGGCGCCGGCTGGGCAAACGTCGAGGTCTGGAAGATCGGCACGACCACCGCGCCGGTCTTGGCTTCCGGATCCTGACCCGCGTGAATCGCGCGGGTTTCGAAGCGGGCTTCGGTCCAATCCATGGTTCAACCCCGCCGCGACAGGTAGTCGATCAAGTCAATCTTGGTAATGATGCCAACGACTTTCGCGTCGCTCACCACCACGGCCACGTTGTCCTGCGCGAAGATCGCCCGCAGCTGGTCCAGGCTCGCCTCGGGATTGATCACGCCTTCCAGCGGCTTGCACAGCCCCTCGATCGTGTCGTTGCGGCTGTGGCTGCCTTCGACGATCGCGTTGAGCAGGTCCAGCTCGTGCACCATGCCGATCGGCTCGCCGCTCTCGGCCAGCACCGGCATCTGCGAGATGCCCTCGCGCTTCAAGCGCAGGATCACGTGGCCGAGCGACTCGCTGGGCGCTGCCGTGTGCAGCTGGTGGCTCTTGCCGCGCAGGATGTCGCGCACCGACGCCGCGCCGGGCTCGGGCTCGAAGAAGCCGTTGTCCTTCATCCAGTCATCGTTGAAGAACTTGCTCAGGTAGATGGCGCCATGGTCCGGCAGGATGACGACGATCGTCGCGTTGCGGCCCAGCTCGCGCGCCAGGCCCGCGGCCACGTGCACCGCGCCACCGGAGCTGCCGCCGGCGAAGATGCCCTCCTCGCGGGTCAGGCGTCGAGCCATCTGGAAACACTCGCGATCGTTGACCTGGATCACGTCGTCGATGTGGCTGAACTCCAGCGCGCCGCAGACCATGTCCTCGCCGATGCCCTCGACCTTGTACGTATGCGGCGCACAGGGCTTCCCCGTGTGAAACATGTCGTAATAGATGCTGCCCTCGGGGTCGACGCCCACGGTGCGGATGCGCGGGTTCTTCTCCTTGCAGAACTTGGACGTGCCGGACATCGTGCCGCCCGTGCCCAAACCGCCGACAAGGACGGTGAAGTTGCCATCGGTCTGCTCCCAGATCTCCGGGCCGGTCGACAGATAATGGGCCTCGATGTTCTCTTTGTTGTGGTACTGGTTGATCATGAACGAATGTGGCGTCTCGCGCGCGATCCGCTTGGCCGTCTCGTAGTAGCTCTCCGGGCTGTCGGCCGGCACGGCGGTCGGCGTCACGACGACATCAGCGCCGAAAGCCTTCAAACGACGAACCTTTTCCTCGCTCATCTTGTCCGGCATGGTGAAGATGCACTTGTAGCCCTTCACCGCCGCCGCCATCGCCACGCCCACGCCGGTGTTGCCGGACGTGTTCTCGACGATGACCGAGCCCGGCTTCAAAAGCCCACGCCTTTCCGCCTGTTCGACGATGTGCAGCGCCATGCGGTCCTTGATCGAGCCGCCCGGATTCATGAACTCCAGCTTGGCGAGCACGCGCGCGTCATGACGCCCGACCACCTTGTTGAGCTGGACCAGCGGCGTGTCGCCGATCGCATGAAGAACGTTCGTAAAGATGCCGCGCATGGTTCCTCGTTGTGGCAAAGGGCTTCGTAGCCGCGAGCGCGTATACCGCTCCGGCGCGCGCTGTTCAACTGCAAAGGGCTGACAAAAAGCCTACTCGGGCGGCGGAGCCTCGCCGCCTTCCTGCGGCTCGTTGGGATTCTGGCGCCCGCGCGGTCCCGGCGGCATTTCGTCGTTGTACTGCCCACCTTCGGCCGGCGGCTGCGCCTCGCCGCCCTCCGGCTGTCGGCCGGGCGAGCGCTGCACGGCCGGCTGGTCCGGCGCCGGCGTGGGCGCAGCCGGCGGTGGCGGCGTCTGCGCCTCCGGCTGCGGCTGCGGCTCCGGTTGCGGC